>DMNR01000420.1 GCA_003452655.1 Actinomycetota bacterium
CCCTCTCCGCCTTCGGCATGAATCCCCATGCCGCGACCACCGCCAACGACCGCGACCGCAAGCAGCTCGAGCGAATATGTCGCTACCTGCTCCACCCGCACTTCGCCGACGGCGCCGTCACCGCGCTCCCCGGCGGCTGCGTCCGCATTTCCTTTAATGCGCTCTCCCCTCGGGGTCGCCAGCACCAACTGGGCGACGACATCCCCCAGAGGGTGCACTCGCGCTGGATTTGTGCGACACTCGCACCGTGGCTCATGCAGA
Source organism: Actinomycetota bacterium (assembly GCA_003452655.1). Classification (GTDB taxonomy): domain Bacteria; phylum Actinomycetota; class Actinomycetes; order S36-B12; family UBA10799; genus UBA10799. Next base: position 262 of record DMNR01000420.1, read on the forward strand.
CATGCTCAAGGCCTGGGTGCCATTGCTGTGGTTAGTCCCCGTCGCCGCTTGTGGTCCGGCATCATCAGGCGTCGGCATAGACGAGGGCGGCGGGTCATTGACCAGTCCGTCGACCGAAATCAGCGCCGGGGTGCCGACGACGAGCGCCGGGAGCAGCGGCGAGCCGGTCGACGCTGTCGCGTGGACGTACACGCACGACGGCGCGACCAACCAGCGTGACGTGGCGATCGGCGTCGCCGTCGACAAGGCGGGGCGGATCATCGTGGTCGGGGCGGAGACCGGCAAGACCCAAGACGGCCTGCTCATCGCGTTGTCACCCGAAGGCAAGGAGTTGTGGCGACGCACCTTCGACGGTCTCGCCGGGCGCGAGGACGATTTCCTCGCTGTCGTGCTCGACGACGACGGAAGGATCTTCGTCGCGGGCTCTGAGGAGGTCGCGCCCGATGAACGCACGTCAATCGTACGCGCCTTCGACGCGGAGGGCGGCGAACTCTGGCGCTTCGCCGAGGAACCCGCCTTCCCTGGCTACGCGGATATCACGGCGCTCGCGCTCGCCGATGGTGCGCTCTATTCGGTTGGCACGGATGGCATTATGGGGGGCGGGGGTCTGTTCACCGTCCGTCGCCATGAACCCGACACCGGCGCGCTCGGGTGGCGCACTGCCACCCAGGCCGGCCGGAAGGGCGCGTACGGCGCAGGGATCACAGCCACCGTGGAGCGAGTAATCGGCGTTGGCTACGTGAGGGACGAGGACATCCAGCCGCTGATGGTCGTGCTCGATCCGGCCGGCGCGATCATCTCGGAGACGCTCCAGGAGAATCCCCGGGGCTTTTGGAATGACATCGTGCCGATCGGCAGAGCCGGTGATCTGATGCTCGTCGGTGGCACCTTCATGCCCGGCGTGATCAACCGCGATGTCATCGTGCGCCGCGTTGACGCCAATTTCGCCGAGCAGTGGTCCCGCATGTACGAGCACGAGATGCTCGAGGATATGGGCCTCAGTGTCGCGGTCAGCGCGAATGAGGCGATATTCGTCGCTGGCGCTGTCACCAGCGTGGGCACGGCCGGGGAGCACAAAGATATCCTCGGCGCCCGTTACACCGCTGAGGGGACCCTGCTCTGGACCGACTTGCACGACCATCCCGTGGCCCACGCCGCGGACTTCGGCATGGCGGCTGCGGCCGGCCCGGGCTTCTTCGTGCTCGCGGGCTACGAGACCACGCCCGATCACGGCGCCGACGTTTGGGTGCGCCGCTACAACGACGACTGAGCCCATAGCGAGCACTCGAACTTTGGTGCCTCGTCGGAGAATGGGAGAAATACTGGATAGAGCAGCGATCCCGTAACCCGGCGTCCGGCCGCTCGGGGTTTGCCTACGACTCATCGCCATGGTAGCGCGTGGAGGCCGGCGAGCAGCTCGCGTCGCACTTGTGGGCACGACGCGAGCGCGCAGTTACGTAAGCTGGAATCCTCGCTTTGGCAAGCAATCCAACTAGTGAGTCGTCAAAGAGACCGACGCCGTACCGCCTGGCACAGTGAAGGTGAAATTGAGACTGAGAGGTGACGTGCTAGTGGGCAACGATCCTACGACCTGAGTCGTGCTGAGCGTGAGGCGCTCGTCGCCCGCCGTCAACGGGAGCGTGACGTTGTTGATGGCACCGCCGGCAATGTTGCCGGATGCCGAGAAAGTAGCGGTTGAGAACGTAACATTACCGCTCGATTGCTGGTAACTGCCACTCATGGTGCCATCCATCTGCAAGTACAGATCCTCAAGGCTGAAAGCGCCGGTGGTGACGCCGGTGGTGAGGACCTGCACGAAGTATCCGGCAACATTCCGATGAGGGATCGAGAACATGGAGAGATCAAACGCGCAAGTGCCGCTGCTGCAGCTCGAGATCGAGTAATCGAGGTAGCCTTCGAGCCCAGACACGGTAGAGTATGTATTGCCGGCCAGCACGACCGACACAGTGGCACTGAACAGCTTGATCGTGGTTGGACAAGACACCTGGGGTGCGTACCAGACGCTCGTGCACTGAAGAGTGTCAAGGTTCTCCAGAAGTAAGACCGGCGTCTCTCCGGGATCAGTCAGCGTGCAGTCCAGCGGGACTGTGACTTCACAGACGTTCGGGGTATCACAAGCATCCGTCATGGTTGCATTCGTGTTACCGCAAAGACACTGACATGCGGCCAACGCGTCGGCATAATTGGCAGCCTGTACGCACTCGGAACTGGCACGAGGGGTGGTCACTGGCTGCCAGCAATGCTCCGCGTCGGCCTCGAGTCCTGAGCCGGTCCGTGTCTGACAGTTGGTCCCCGCGCTCGGACTACAGATCCAGACTTCTTCGACCGGGCCTTCGGTATCGACCTCATTCCCCGTAGTCGGAGTGCCACCTTCGCCACCTCCAGTCTCGCCATCGTCCACGCAGGCAGGCGTTTGCTCTGTGTCACCCCAATTGGGGATCAATTCTACGCCGCCATAATCGCATACACACGGAAGCCCCGAGTCATTTGCATCCTCAAGTTCAGTGCAAACACCATCGAATTCCGCAGTCGGATAGTCACCTGCGTGGCCCAAGTCTCCGTCGTTGAAGTAGGCCGAGCAGATCTCTGCGGCGTTATTAGTGGTATTGAAAATATCGCCCCCGCAAAAGCCTGTCTCCTTCCAGCACAAGACAGTGTCCAAATTGTCATGGCACAAGACCTTTGAGGCGTGAGCCCCATCACCACCAGCAGACCCTTCCGGGGGCGACCCGCAAGCCGCGAGGAGCCCCACCAAGGGCATGCAAGAGACGTTGACAAAATTGCGGACCATTCTTCTGTTCGATGTCATCACGAATGAGGATCTCTGCATACGAAGATCTTGTCAAGCCTCAGGTACAGTGTGACCTGGCTCTCGTGTTGCCCGATCGAATACGCGCATAACCTGTCCTCGGATGACTCGGCAAGTACAGATGCGCTACAGTGCGGTCGATGATCGCATGCCGAGTCTGCGCGATAATGTTCGGCCTCACCTTCCTCACAGGGTCTGCTTGCGGCATGGAGCTCGAGCTCGATGCGTGGCAAGGCGAGCACGTACTCTATGAGAGCAGCCCCTCGTTACAGGTCTGCCAGGGAACACACGCGTGGGTCGACAAATTTGTGCCGTTCGTGGCCGGGGAACTCGGACTTGATGTGGGGCGAATACAGCATTACCGATGGCTTGACGAGAGCGATTATACATGCTCTCCCGAGATCATCGGCTGCACATCAGGAATCCAGGCCTCTTCGCTGAGGCCGTTCTTGTTGCACGAGTTGGTACACACGATACTATACTCGCTCGATTTTCCATATCAACCTTTCTTCGGCGAGGGGATCGCTTTCGCTTTCGATCCCTGGTACGGTGAGAATCTAGGCATCCGCTATCTTGTGCATAAGAAAGGCGCCGAAAAACTGGCGGACCCGCGGCCGTATATGACCCTAGGGAGGCAGGATCTCAGCTATCCGCTGGCGGGTTCGTTCGTCATGTTCTTGCTCGCACGCCATGATCCGGCGAAGTTTCTGACCTTCCTGCGCGAACTCGGCACATCGCGCGATATGAATATCATCGAGGGAGCCTTTCGCGCAGCGTACGGCCTTGAGCTGGACGACGAGGCGGAAAGTTTTATGACCGGAGTTCCCTGCACAGAGCAATCGTTCGGCCCCGGCCTATATGACTGCACGAGCCCGGAGGTGCCGTGGACCGGCGATGCGTGGTCGTTTCACGATGTCATGGATTGCGCAAGCGAGACCGTCGCGGGAGGAGTCGGTCCAGAGCGAGCTTGGTCAAGCATCCGCTCCGTTACCCTGGAGGTTCCAGCTACGGGTTTCTACCAGTTCAGCGTCAAGAGCGACAGTAACCGTATTGGCGTCATGCTTGGGCCTTGTTCCAGCTGTCCCTGGGAAAACAGCGACGTGGTCGTACCCTCTCCCGGTTCGAAGATCGCAGAACTCGAGGCCGGTACTCACTTCGTGCGGATCCAGGCGCCCTCTGACGAGACGCTAAATTTCGAGTTCTCGCTGAGGCCGGCAGCGCTCCCATAGGCCAGCGTTTGAACCGATCGGTAAAGTTCAGCGTCAACCCGACCGTTTCGGCTGCGAGATCGCCGGCACGACCGGCACCACGACAGGCAGGGTGTGGGCCCGCCGTCAACACGCCGCGTACGCCGTCGGCTCCCCCACCGCGGCATCTCGGCCTGGACTTCGCCTACCCCAACGGCCCGCCGAATCACCGTCGGGCACGGTGAGGGCGGCGCAGCGTAACCCGGCCGAGGACAGCCACGACTCGCCGCGACAAGGGCCGAAGTCGACCGGAGCCGGCCTTGTGGCTGCCGAGCATGCCGGGCGTACTACCCCGCGGACCGGCCTATGCGCGGCGGCGAGATCCCGGGGTACTGGCCCGATCCTGTCCCGATTTT
>DMNR01000327.1 GCA_003452655.1 Actinomycetota bacterium
GTCGCCAAGGAAGATCTGGCGACCGCTTACGAGCAACGGTCGGCGTCGACTCGTTTCACCCGCTTCGAGCGCAAGGGCGATGGATTCCTCGCGAACGGCCAGGTCTTCATCGACATCGACGGCAAAGTGAAGCAGTTCGGTGCCGATCCAATGACGGGACGCGTGACCTATTTCGTCGATGTCGGCAATGGCGATCTGCTGGTCAAGCACCACAACATCAATAGCGACCTTGAGCCGATCTTGATTGGCCGAATTGCCCTGCGCGGTGATCGGGCTGACTTTCGTGCGGTGAGTGGCGAGACCGCAGGCGGCGAGTCTGTGGTGCCTGTCAGCGACGGACTGATCGTGACCCGCAAGGAGAGCATTGCGCGCTATTCGATCGGTAAGGGTGCGAAGGCCTTCGCTGTCCCCGACGGTTTCAATGTCGCCCCGCTCCAGAACGGAGACGTGTCCGGAACCGGTTACGTTTTGATCGAACGGATTCCGCAAGAGGAAGTTTCGTTCAAGGAGATCGGCAAGTCCGTGGGCCACCTCTTTGGCAAGCGGGACGACACTCAGGACTATGCGCTGTTGCATATCGAGACCGGCAAGACCGGCGGGCTGTTTCTGTCCGATGAGGGCAAGTCGGTCGGGCAGGGCACCGGTTGCGTGCGCCAGAACGACTTCGTGAACAAGTGCAGTGGCTGGCGCTCGTGGGATTCGATCTGGGAAACCGACGGTCGGCCGAATTACTCCCACTACTTCTGGGCACTGACGTGGGTTCAGACCAAGTTCGGCCCGCTCGCCATCGCCAAGGAAGACGGCACGCGCGAGGTCAATGTGATCGCGCTGGACTCCAGGGAGAGGTTCAACGCCTTCAAGCGCAAGCTCGGCATTCTCTGGTTCGCGGTAGAGCCCAAGGAAGATGGTGGCCTCAGCATGGAAGCCCAACTCGCATTCAAGCGCCACACGATCGAGGACGTTGGACAAGTGCTCGATGGTTCGCTGGCCTCGGCCAGTGAAGCGAAGGACAACTAATGCCATGACCCGAAACATTCATGTCGTCACGACTCCGGCCGTCCTCTCAATCCTCGTTGGCTGCAACAAGCCGACCTCAGTGAGTCCGATTTCACAGGACGATCCTTCGACGCTCAGCCAAGGCGAGTACTGCGAGGCACAGGAGATGGCTGCGCCCGCACACTGCAAGCCCGGTCAGCGCATCGTCTTCCTGCCCAGCCGCTTCGGCAACGTGCAATTGCCGGTGATCTTCGCCGCCGCAAATTGCGATCTGCGATACAGCGTCGTCTTGACCAATGGCGGCGTGACCTGCGTCTTCATGCAGGTGAAAGCTGCTGAGGCGCCGGCGACGGAAGCTTCAGCAGCAGAATGAGCGCAATAAACAGAATTTCGCTCCTGAACGCTCTGGACCTTGGTCACTCGAAGTCACGGGGGGCGTCGCAGTGCGGCTGATCGGCTGGAACAGCAGTTGATCGCCGATCGGTTCCTGACGGAACCTCAGATGGAAGACCTCCTATTCGCATACGGCATCAACTGGCCCTCCTACGCACTGCCCATGGAGCGTTTGGCAGAGTGCTTTGGCGTCCAACTGACGAGGAGCTACTCGCGGCCGACGGTCCGGGGTGGCGCCTCGCTCGGCTTTCGCTCAGTGGCACGGCCAGACGCGGTTCACATGCTCATCGAGTTGAAACGGCTGGGCTTGCCCATCGAGCCCCGATCGCTCGTAACGGCGCTCGTCGACCACGTGGCGGACGCAAGGACGCTTAGTGCCAGCGAACTTTCTGCCTACTGGTATCGCAGTCAACGCGACAAATGGCCGCCGCGCACGATTGGCTCCGAAGGTCGAACGAACCGTTCGAACGCGATCCGGGAAACTCACCGAACAGCGACTGGTTACACCGTCGAGTTCTGGCGCGACGCCGACCGAATTCCTCGCGAGATGACCGTGCGCGCACCGCGGTATCGAAGGCCGCGCCGGCAGATCGATGCGACTTGCCCGGAGTGCGCCTTCGAGTACACCCAGGGCGATCCGGATTCTAGTGCAGCGCATCGCCGCGAACACCGCGTGCGCATGTCCGTACTCGCACCTCGAGCCAACCGTCGTATTCAGGCGGTGTGTGAGCCCGACACGGGTCGCGTGCGAGTGACGGCCCGCTCGCCGGTCTGGTTGCACCGCGAGATGTACGAACGCGCTCGCGCCTTCAAGCGCGAGTTTCGGTACGACTTCGTGAAGTGGGGCTCGGGCCGGCGCGACGACGATCCGATGGTGCAGGGGTTCTTGTTCGTCACACCCGATGATCGATTCACTGGCGCGTGCGCGTTCCGTTGGCGAGACTTCTCGACGGACGCACCGGCACGTTGGGGATTGCAGTGGATCTGGATTTCGCCCGCTTTCCGCCGCCAAGAACTCTCCATCGTCACTGGCCTTGGTTTCGGACCGAGTTTGGCGATTTCCTGGTCGAGGCACCGACTTCGCCCGCCATGGACGCTTTTCTCGGTGCTCATGGGGATGCGGGATTATTGATCCGGCCAAGTGAAGTTTGAACTTTCGGCAGTACGTCAAACGCGGCCCTCACCCGGCACTTCGTGCCACCCTCTCCCAGAGGGCGAGGGGTTTTGTTCCCTTCTCCCTCTGGGAGAAGGGCTGGGGATGAGGG
>DMNR01000151.1:0-5189 GCA_003452655.1 Actinomycetota bacterium
CGGCAAGCGCTGTTATCCGATCGAACAACGGGCGCGGTCGTCTTCAAAGCGTGACGTGCAGTGACCCTGACGGCCACCTTCGACCTTGGTGGATTTCCCTCTGTTTGACGAGATGCGCGGTTGTCTCGCGTTGGACAACGCTAACGAATTCAGTAGTGGTCTCGGACAACTAGCGGACGCGAATCGATTTGCTTTTCACCATCAAGGTGTCGGTCGTCGTTGGTATGACGTAACGGTAGGAAGTTCCACGCTTGACCTTGAAGCTGACCACACCATTGGTCGCGGTGAGCTTGACTGTCACCCGCTTCCAAACCTTCCCGACCTTCTTCTGAAGGACTACTTGTTGCACAGCGGCCCGGTTCAACCGAACTGTGAGCTTCTGCTTTTTCAACGTTGCGGTCGGGTTCAGGCCGACAGCGCACGCTCCCGAACCACACATCGCGTCGCGCGGGTTCACGCGCCCTGAACCGCTGTAGACATCACGACCAGGCGCTCCGAGGTCAATCGCGGTGGATTTCAAGGCCGCTTCAACATTGACGGCTCCAAGCCCATGGCTAACGGCCGCAGAACGAATCAGCGCCGCGGAAGCCGAGACAAAGGGAGCAGCCATCGATGTTCCTGACATGCTCGCGTACCCACCAGGAACAGTCGAAAGAATTCCGACGCCTGGGGCAGCGACGTCAACTGCGGACCCGAAGTTTGAGAACGAGGCAATGCCGTCGGACTGGTTAGTCGCCGATACACCAATGACGCCCGGATAGGCCGCCGGGTATGTCAGGGCCCCAGATCCATCGTTACCCACCGCAGCCACGACGGTACGGCCATTGGAGGTCGCATAGTCGACAGCCGCTTTGAGGTTGGGATCGTCGGCGTGCCCGCCGAGGCTCAGGTTAATGACTCCCGCCCCTTGATTGACGGCGTAGATGATTCCGGAAGCGATGTCCGACCAGTAACCCTGGCCAGCGCTGTCCAGCGCGCGTACCGGAAGGATCTTTGCCGCGGGCGCTAGCCCGCTGGCACCGATCGCGTTGCCAGCGGTTGCTGCAACGATCCCGGCAACGTGGGTTCCGTGGCCGTTCTGATCCGACTGACCACCCTCCCGGTCGGCGACGAAGTCCCAACCCGTCAACAGCTGTGGGGCCAGGTCGGGTTCAGCGGCGCTGCCGGTGTCAACAATTGCCACCGTCTGGCCAGCTCCGGAAGCAACCTGCCAAGCGCCTTCCGCGCCCAGCCTGGTCAGTCCCCATGCCGAACCCCAGTACGGATCATTCGTTGCTGTCGCATCCGCCGCGCTGGAGGAGATCAGCTTCTTCTTCTCCTCAACAGCGACGGCGAGAGTCTCGTCCTTAGCTTGAACCTCGGCCACAACCGCTTCAGCCTGCGCCCTGCCCTTAACGTTCTTCACGTCAAAGGTGGGAACGCCGTCCTCATCTCGCAGCGCCACCACACGCGCTCGATCGTTCGCATCGACCTTCGCCGCAAGGTCACTGGGAGCTGCCGACACGGAGTCGTCAACCGACTGCCAGGAACCCGCTTCTGCTGCCGAAGCGGCGCCGCGGTCGACCACCACTTCGTCGTCGGCCAAGGCGGGCATAACCGACCCACACACCAGAAACGACGCGGACACGACCACGCCAGCTGCCATCGGCATCGCGCCGCGGGCCCGCTTGCGTGACGGTGACATCCAAATTCTCCTTGCCGAGTTGCGAGACCGATTCGGCTCGCGGGATCCGAGCGGCGAGACAGTCGTGCCCGATTACTTGCCTCTAGGCTAGTTTGCGATCCCCAACTAGGAAAGTGCCTTAGCTCCCGGGACGTCCAAATTCCGCCCAATTTCGGAGGGACTACGTAAGAGTTCGAACGACGAGATCCGCCAGCAGACGCCCATTCCGCGTCAGCACGAGTTGCCCTCTTGTGAGCTGTGACTCATCCAGGAGGCCATCGGAGGCAAGCTCCTGCACACGGTGGCGTTGTCCGGAATTCACCCGATCGAGGGGCAATCCCTCTGCGAGCCGCAATCGCAACATCACATCTTCCAACTCCCGATCCGACTGGGTGAGTGCTTCGCTGCCGGCGATCGGTAGCTCGCCTTCGGCAAGTGATGCCGAGCATCGACCGGGATGTTTGTGGTTCCACCACCGATAGTTGCCGACATGACTATGCGCGCCGGGACCCACCCCCCACCAGTCATCGTTGTGCCAATAGCCCATGTTGTGTCGGCAGAATGACGACCCATCGACTCCGCCTCGAGCCCAGTTCGACACTTCGTACCACTCCAGGCCTGCGTCGGTGAAGGCGTCATCGGCCATCAAATAGCGATGCGCCAGAACGTCGTCATCGGCAGGAAACAAAGCTCCCGACGACACTTGCCGGGCCATTCGAGTGCCCTGTTCAACGATGAGTGAGTAGGCAGAAATGTGAGTGGGATCGGCAGTAAGGGCGGCCTCGATGGACTGCCGCCACTGCTCGTCAGTCTCGCCCGGCGCTCCGTAGATCAGGTCAAGGCTGACCTCGTCAAAGCCGCTCGCGCGGGCGGTGCGTGCGGCATCGACGGCGCGCCCCGGTGTATGAACGCGATCGAGCGTGGCGAGGACCGAACTCGCTGCGCTCTGCATTCCAAGGCTGACTCTGGTGAAGCCCCCTGACCTGAGTCGATCGAAGTACTTGGCATCGACCGACTCGGGGTTGGCTTCAGTGGTGACCTCGGCACCGCGAGCAAGACCAAACTGCGAGTCAATGGCATCGAGTACGGCGACGAGGTCATCGGCAGGCAGCAGCGTGGGTGTTCCGCCCCCGAAGAAGACCGTCGATACCGGTACCGCCCGACCGCCGATCAAGTCCCGAGCGATGCCGAGTTCCGCGATCGCGTCAGCCACAAACGTATTCGGGGACGCGGACTCCAACGCACCCGGCACATACGTGTTGAAGTCGCAATATCCGCAGCGACTCGAGCACCAGGGAACATGGACATAAATGCCGAAGGGGCGCGAACCCACCGACGCGAATGCGTCAACAGGCAGCGCCCCTTCGGGGACGTACTGAGTCAACTATGCGTACAGGGAATCGAGCAGGCCCTTGTACTTCTCTTCCACAACCTTGCGCTTGACCTTGAGGCTCGGGGTGAGCTCACCAGAATCAACGCTGAATTCGGTGTCGAGAATCTCGAACTTCTTGATGGTTTCCCACTTGTTCAGCTTGCTGTTGAGCTCATCGACCGATGCCGTGACGTAAGCGATCATGTCGGGATCCTTGGACAACGATGCAACATCGGTGGGCTTGCCGCGCTCCTTCGCCCAAGCAGCCGCCGCATCTGGATCAAGCGAAATCAGTGCACTGGCGAACTTGCGGTTGTTTGCGTGGACAACCATCTGTCCGGCCACACCGCAGATTGCCTTGAACTGGCTCTCGATTGCCGACGGTGCAATGTACTTTCCGCCGGACGTCTTGACGAGGTCCTTCTTGCGGTCAGTGATCTTGATCCGACCGAGCGCATCAATCTCTCCGATGTCACCGGTGGCGAAGTAGCCATCACCAATGAACACCTCAGCAGTTGCATCTGGATTGTTGTGGTACCCGCGCATGACGCCTGGGCCCTTGACGAGGATCTCGCCGTCTTCGGCGATCTTGACCTCGGTTCCCGGGACGGCCTCGCCGACAGTGCCGAACTTGATGTTGTCTGGGCGCACAATCGCAGTTGCCGCGCTGGTTTCGGTCAGACCGTAACCCTCGAGGATCGGCATCCCCACGATGTTGAACCATTCGGCAACGTCTGGTGACAGGGCGGCAGAACCGGAAATGAACATCCGTACCTGACCACCGAGGCGATCACGAACCTTCGAGAACACCAGCTTGTCCGCGAGTCCGAACTGGGCGCCAAGCATTCCGCCGGGAGCCTTGCCATTCGCGAGTTCGGCATCCTTGTACTTCTTGCCAACTCCGAACGCCCACGACGCGATCTTCGCCTTGGCGCCACCATCGGCAGCAACCTGGGCGTTAACACCGGCGTAGACCTTTTCGAAGATGCGCGGGACGGCACCCATGAAGGTCGGCTTGACGACTGGAAGGTTCTCAACGATCTTGGGGACTCGGCCATCGACCGCGGTAACGAAGCCGATCTGCAGTTGAGCAGCGATCAACACCGAGCCGAAGACGTGCGCAAGCGGCAGCCACAAGAACTGAACGTCGTCAATGGTGAGCACACCCATGCCCTCAAGCGCGGCACCGATGTAGCCCCAGCTGCTGTGGGTGAGCTCGACGCCCTTTGGCTTGCCTGTGGTACCCGAGGTGTAGATGAGGGTTGCGAGCTGGTCGCCGGTCACCTTGCCAGCGCTCTCAGTCACTGCGTTGGGTTCGGCCTTCAGCTTCTCCTTGCCGAGGTTGCGCAGGTCGTCGAGCGTGATGACCCAATCGCCGTCCGCTGCCTGTGGATCGCCGTGGAACAGGATGACCTTGTTCAGGTGACCTAGCTCTGAACGCTTCTCACGCAGCTTCGAAACCTGAGCTTCGTTATCGGCGAAGATGATTCGAGTGTCGGAGTCGCTCAGGATGTACGCGACATCGTCGGCACCGGTTGAGGCGTAGACGGTCGTGACAGCGCCACCGGCAAGCGCGACGGCGAGATCGGCGAGGATCCACGGCACGCTGGTCTCGCCAGCAATACCAACGCGCTGTTCGGGTTCGAGTCCGAGTGCGAGGAGGCCGGCCGCCTGGTTCGTAATGTCTTCGCCGACTTCTTGCCACGTGGTGGAACTCCATCCACCAGACTCCGTGGGCGCGCGGAATGCTTCACGGGTGGGCGTTGCAGCTACCCGGTTCAGGACTAGCTGCGTCAGGGATGCTGCGGGGGTGGGCAGCTTCTCGCGGGCAGTTGATGTTGAGGCCATGCCGGAATTTCCTCCCGTTGGGCTGTCATTTGGATAACGGTGCACGTTAGTCACATCACACAAGTAGGTGAATGAAGGTCAGCCTATGGTGCGACGGGTCATCTTGCAGTAATACCCCCCTATCTGCACTATTCGCCCCGAATCAGGACATCCGGGGCAGCGGGGGTCTGCTCAGCCGCGCTATTTCTTCGGGCCGGCGTCCTCGGACGTTGAAAGTGCCGCGATAAACGCCTCCTGCGGCACTTCCACCCGACCGACGGTCTTCATCCGTTTCTTGCCCTCTTTCTGCTTTTCGAGCAGTTTGCG
>DMNR01000151.1:5331-5482 GCA_003452655.1 Actinomycetota bacterium
CGCCGCCTGAATCGGTACTTCGAACTGCTGACGTGGAATGAGTTCGCGCAGCTTGGCCGCCATGGCCACCCCATACGCATACGCCTTATCTCGGTGTACAACAGCAGAGAACGCGTCGACCGCCTCACCCTGCAGCAGGATGTCCACCTTG
>DMNR01000285.1:0-280 GCA_003452655.1 Actinomycetota bacterium
CCCATGCCTGCAGGAACCGCATGGACGCATCGAGCAGGCCGCCGTGCTCAACTTTCGTCCCGACCATGAATCCGGGTGTGTCCTGCAAGCTAACAACGGGGATATCGAATGAATCGCAGAGCACGAGCAAACGGATTGCCTTCTGGCAGGCATCGGGGCTGATGGTTCCTGCCGCGGATGCTGGCTGGTTCGACAGGACTCCTACCGAAAAACCGTTGATACGTGCCAAGCCGGTCACCATGCTGCGCGCGAAGTCGTTGCCGATTTCGAAGAAGCTGGA
>DMNR01000285.1:433-6830 GCA_003452655.1 Actinomycetota bacterium
CGGATGGCCTCGTGCGCCTCTTGCGGTGACTGCGCGACCCAGTCGACTTGACCAGTTCGTTTCGAATGAACCTTGGCGCCGCCGAGATCTTCCATCGATACCGCCTCGCCCGTGGCAACCTCGATGACGTTGGGTGACGTGACGGCAAGGCACGTGCCCTCCACTTGGACGACAAAGTCGCTGAGCCCAGCGATGAACGAAGAACCTCCGAATGATTGTCCGACGATGGCCGTGACCACGGGTATTTGATGGCGCCGAGCGGCCAAGCTGACCGGCGGCGGAACCATCGCCAAGCCCTCCGCGCCGAGCGCGTCAGGAATCCGTGCCCCACCCGTTTGCCCCAGGTAGACAAACGGCTCACCTGCCGCCACCGCTTGTTCGAAGGCTCGACCAACCTTGCGTGACCCTACGACTGAGCTGCTGCCTCGGCGCACGGTGATGTCGTCACCGGCAATCGCTATCGGGCGCCCGCCGATTCGGGCGTGACCAACTACCTTCCCGTCGCCAGGAGTATCGGTTCTCTGGGCCGGATCGAGTGAGGCGGCTAGCGTGCCCATCTCGCAAAATGAGTCCTCGTCAACCAAACGGTCAATGTGTTCGCGAACCGTCAATTGGCCGCGCGCGTGGATCGCATCGATCCGCTGCAGCCCGCCCATCTCGTGACGGACGCGCGTGACGCGATCGTTATGCGCGGAAATGGGACTTGCTTCGGGTTCTGCCATTGACACTAGCTCCGTTCGAACAGGGCGACCGACTCTACGTGTTTAGTCATGGGGAAGAGGTCGAGCGCACGTAGCTTCGTGATTTGGTATCCGAGCGCAGCGAGGAACTTCGTGTCCCGCGCAAGCGACACAGGGTCGCAGGCGACGTACACCAGGGCGCGTGGTTTGCGTCGAGAAACGGCCGTGACGACATCACGGCCAGCGCCAGTCCGGGGCGGGTCCAGAACCACGATGTCCGCGTGCGACCTGTGCCCGGCAGCGAGCCACTTCTCAACCGGCGCGCGATGGTGGTGGACCCACGCGAGGTCGGCGAGGTTCTTGCGGGCGAGATCGCTCGCGGTCCGGTCGGCCTCCACTGCGTCAACGCGACCCGTCACCCCGACTGCCTCTGCGAGGAAGGCGGCGAACAAGCCGACCCCGCTGTACAGGTCCAGGACTTTCTCGCCGTGCTGCGGCGAAGCGAATTCGAGCACTGTCGAAACAAGTGTCTCGGGGGCTTGTGGGTGGACCTGCCAGAATCCGTTGGCGGCGACCCGGAAGTCACGTTCACGCACGCGTTCGGTGATGACCGAGTCCGCATTTACGCCGACGAGCGCAAGCTCTCCAGTTGAGGAGTAGGCGGCGATCAGCGCCTCACGGCCATTGCCCGTCTGCGCGACGGTCGGTGGCACAGCGCTGCTGATCTGAGTGACGGCGAGAGGACAGTCAGCTGCCGCGATGATCCGGTGTGACCGAGCGGCACGCAGACCAACAACACCATTCTCATCGATTGCGTACCGCATCCTGGTGCGCCAGTGCAGGCCATCGCCGTCATCGAGGGCGCTCACTGCAGTCGAGGTCGCAAGTGGTTGGTCGGCGATGTCTTCAATCCCTCCGGTGCGGCGAAGGGCGTCTGCGATCACCTGAGCCTTGAGTTCGCGCTGGAATGCAAGATCGACATGTTGCCAGTCGCAGCCACCGCATTCATCGGCTAGCGAACACGGCGGTTGAACTCGGTGTGGCGATGGGTCGAGAACTTCGCATACGTCACCGCGCAGGAACGCCCCACGCTTCCCCGATCCGGTGACTACGACCTTCACCAGTTCACCGGGGATACCGTCGCGAACGAAGATCACACGCCCATCGAGGCGAGCGATACACTGCCCGCCCGCGACCGGGTTGCCAACCTCGACGGTGACGATGTCGCCAACCGCTGGGGCAGGGGTGGGTGCAGGAGCCGCGGCATCTTCAGCGGACGGAGTGTCAGTCATCAGGGATTCAGTCTCGCAGCACCTGCTCGCAGCGTCGATCACGCCTCGGACCTCGCCACTTGCGCGTCGTGGTGAGGCTTAGGTGATCGTGACGTCGAGTCGATCGTGACCCAATGTTGTATCCGGGGTTAGCGACGCATCCCAGCCGTGGTCCTGGAGGAGGTCGACCACGGCGGTCCGAGTCCGGGGTGTCGACGTGGTCGAGGCCAATAGCCGCGCGAGTTCGCCCTTGGCGGCCTTGTTGTGGTGGCTGACGGCAGTGCGACTCCCGTTGGGTCCGACCTGCCAGATCTTGACGGTCAGTGCCCGCGATGCCAGAGCCGAAGGAATCGGCCAGAACTTGACGTACGTACCTGACCGCAGATCGATCACGAGGCCGTCGCCGATCAACGGGGTCAGCGCCAGGCCCAAGTGCGCTCGCCAGCAACGGTCTACCTTTCCGACCTTTGGCAGCGTCACCGCCCCGGAAAGGCGGTACGCACAGATCGCGTCGTCAGGTCGGACCACCCCGAATAGCGACGACGTGATCAGCAGCCGATTGCCAGCGCGTTTGCGAGCCGCAGGGGTGAGGCTGTCGAAGTCCAGAGCGGCGAATAACACGCCGGTGTAGACCTCGCTGGCAGGTGCGCATATCGCCGTCGCGAGTTCTGCGTTCGCAGTGACCTCGTCGCGCTGGTTTGGTGAGATGCCAAGGACGCTGCGGGCCTTGGTGGGGGTCCGCGTGCACAGTCGGATCAATGCATCGAGAACCTGTTCCCGAGCTGGCGTGAGGACACCGTTCGACAAGTTCGCAAGGTCGAGCTGCGACCCGTTCGCGGGTGCTGTTTTACCCTCGGACGGCGGCAGCAGCACGATCATAAGTAGGTTCCTTCCGACAGACTTTGCCCAATTGGACCAGACCCCATGATGGAGGCGTTCGTGACCACCTACGCAGTGATCGGCGCCGGCGCCGTTGGTGGCTTCTACGGAGCGAAGCTCGCCCAAGGGGGCAGCGACGTTCATTTCCTGTTCCGTGATCATGCGCACCACGTGCGCACGAGTGGGCTCGACGTTCGCTCGGTCGACGGTGACTTCGTCCTTGAGGACCTCTCAACTCACGAGGAATGGTCGACACTGCCGGAAGTCGATGTGGTCATTGTGGCGGTGAAGTCGACCGCAAACGAGGACGTCGCGCCCCGGATCCCAGCGATCCTCCGACCCGGCGGCGCAGTGTTGCTGATCCAGAACGGCTTGGGATCCGAACCGCTGTTCGCGGAGGCTCTCGACGGCCAAGGAGAGGTGATCGGCGGATTGGCATTCATCAACTCGGAGCGCACCGGGCGCAATCAGGTCACTCACATGGGCAACGGCGGACTGACGATCGCCAGCTACCTTCCCGACTACGTGGCCGCCGGAATCACCGATTGGATGCGTGCGATCGCTGCGGACTTCGAGATGACCAGCGTCCCGGTCCAACTCCAGGAAGACCTCGTATTGGCGCGGTGGATGAAGCTCTTGTGGAACATCCCGTACAACGGGCTTTCGGTCCTGCTGCAGGCAAGCACTGCGGAGATCATGAACGATCCACAGAGCACTGAACTCGTTGAAGCGATCATGGCCGAGGTGATTGCCGCCGCAGCCAGTGATGGCCGGGAACTCCCCGCGGGTTTGGCTGAACTGATGCTCGACGCCACGCGGAAGATGAAGCCGTACGCGACCAGCATGAAGGTCGACTTTGACAAGAACCGACCGCTAGAGGTCGAGGCGATCGTTGGCGAGCCTCTTCGGCGAGGGCAGGGCCATGGCACGCCAATGCCGGTAATCGAAACCTTGTACCGGGCTTTGTGTTTCACCAACGCGCGGATCACTTCGTCCTAAGCTGCTGGGGTGCCCGAACTCCCGGCGTCAATTCGCGCCTGCCTCTTCGATCTTGACGGCGTCCTGACGGATACGGCTGCGCTTCACGCCGCGGCGTGGAAGGAATCGTTCGACGAATACCTACTAGTGGGTGGCTCGGCGGCCGACGCTGCCTACCGTCCCTTCGACATCGACGGTGACTACCGGACGTTCGTCGATGGCAAGCGCAGGGCGGACGGGGTGTCATCATTCTTCGACTCGCGCGGGCTTGAAGTTCCGATCGAGGTTCAGCGGCAGGTCGCTGCCACCAAGACGGCCCGCTTCGACGATTTGGTCCGAACCCAAGGGCTTGAGGTCTATCCTGATGTCATCGGCTACTTGAACTACCTTCGGGCCGCTGGAATCCATCGTGCAGTGGTGTCGGCAAGCGAACACTGCAAAGACCTAGTCGAGGCCGCCGGAATCGCCGACTACTTCGAGTCCCGAGTCGATGGCCAGCGGGCGACGGCCGACGGGTTGGCAGGCAAGCCCGCCCCTGACACCTATCTGGCAGCGGCGAGCGACCTTGGCTACGCCGCAGCCGACTGCGCGGTCTTTGAGGACGCGATCTCGGGCTTGCAGGCAGGTGCAGCGGGAGGATTTGGTGCCGTCGTCGGAGTTAACCGCCGCAGCCTGGATTCGCAGCCATTTTTCGCCGCCGGAGCGACCGTGGTGGTCGAGTCATTCGATGATTTGGCGCATTAGTTCAGCATTCGGTGAAGTTGGCGCCTCTATTGGCCAATTCCACCGAATGTTGCGACAAGTCGGCCCTGATCGGCCGGGCTATGCGGCCGCGGGCTTCTTCGCGGTGAAGACTTTGCAGATGTAGGGCACCTCGAACGACTGCTTGCCGGCCAGGTCCGGATGCGTGCGGGTCAACTCGCGAACCCCGGCCTCGATCTCTACCCGGCGGTCGCTGAGTGCCACGTGGGAGAACGTACCGACGAGTCCGACCAGACCTTCAGGCGTGCTGGTTTGAGTGAACGCGAACTCTCGCATCTGCATCGGTCCGAAAGGGTCCGCCAACACTGGAACGTCGTGCTTGCGAAACCACTTGTAGGAATCCGGGAGTTCCACGACGTCTTCCATAGCCCTTAGCCACGCTTCGTTGTCATCGCGCAGACTCCAGATGATCGCGAGCACCCCACCTGGCCGCAGAACTCGGGCGATCTCCGGCACCGCCTTTGCCGGGTCAACCCAATGCCACATCTGTGCGCCGGTGACTAGATCAGCGCTCGAGTCCGGCAGTGGTAGAGACTCCGCACTTCCACCGAAGGTGTCGGCGATTCCTTCTCGTGAGGCAAGCACGGCTCGCATTCGCTCGTCAGGTTCAACTCCGACGACCCGGCAGTCGCGCTGCGCGAAACCAGCCGTTAACTGACCCGTCCCCGCGCCGATGTCCACGACGTCTGGCGGATTGCCGGTCCCGTTAACAAGGCCGAGCAGGTAGTCGAAGACTTCAGGTGGGTAGCCCGGTCGGAACTTGGTGTAGGCATCGGCCTGGGCGCCGAAAGACTGCCGTCGCCGATCGGCTTCCGACGTACCTGGGGGTGGAATGAATTGGTCTCGACTGATGTCGTCCGGCACGTTGCGAGCTCCGAATCGATTGGCTAGGCGGCGTGGAAATTGGCGTCCCAGGCCTGGGCGAACTTCGTGTCTGAGTCGGCCAATGACGCGAGTACGGATCCAAGGACTGCCGGGTGATACATCAGGCCGTAGTGGCCAAGGCCGCGGTACTCGACCTGTTGAATCTCGAGTGCTGGATGCTCAAGCCGTCCGTAATACATCGGAACAATCTCGTCCGACACGGAGTACATGCTGACCCACTGCGTCGAGCCCGCCACGGTCTCGTTGTCGATCTGTTTCAGCGTTGAGCTGCCCGGCCGGAGCTCGCGCACCAAGTGGCCAACCAACGGAACAACGGCACCGGGACCGTAAGCCCACGGCGTTCCTCGGTGAGGGCTGCCAATCGTTATGCCGGTGGCGACATAGTCCTGGATCTCCGGATGACGGTTGATCGCGGCCCGAAGCACAAGGCCGCCGATCGAGTGGGCAACCACGTGGACGGCAGGTGCCGCCGAGCGACCCGTGAACTCCCAGATGTGTTCGGCGACGATGTCGGCGCAGTCGTTGAGGCGGCGACTGAAGGTGTGGTAGTTCACCGATCGCGACGCGAATCCGTCATCAGTAAGCCGACGTTGCAGTTTGTACGACCAACTCTGATTGTGGCCAAGGCCGTGCAGAAGTAGGACGGGGAGCCGACGGTCGGGGTGTTCGACATGTGTCCGGTTGCGCCGGAGGAACCGGGGCAGCGGCTTCGCCAAGACACTACTGACGGCGTCAGAGGCACCGGAGAGGTAGAGGGTGCTGGCGCTTGCGGCGTAGAGAGCTTCACGAGTGGCAAATCGAACGGGTCGCGTCAATGGTGTGACATCAACGACCTGCAACGAATCAGCCATGTGAAGCCTCCGTTCCCGCAACGAGAGTCAGTGGCGTAATGGTGAGGTAACCTGCCTAGTTTCGGCTAGTTGATCTCACCCGTTCGCCCGC
>DMNR01000216.1:0-7508 GCA_003452655.1 Actinomycetota bacterium
GCGGACGACGGAAGCCGGAGGTCGCTGAACCGTGGACCTGGTACATAGCGAGGGGTGGATTCAAGGTAAGCCTCTTGAGAGATCACCCCTGACTGATCGAGTAAAGAACGGCGTCGTTCAACGATACTCGGATGTCCGATGTGGTAAGTCGCCTCGATGTATTCGCGAAGGGCGGTTCGCATTTCCTGGATAGTTTGGCCGATCGTCGGCTGCGGTGTGACGGTCATGATGATGCCTCTTCTTCGCTTCTCAACTGTGGCAGAACCTGTCGGTCCATCCATAAAAGTTCGCAGACAAGCGCGACTTCGTCGCGCGCATCCCTGGATGAGATCTCATAGGTCACTAGTGATGAGCGTCCATGAACTGCCGTCCCAATCAGATCCCAACGACGCTGAAGCCACCTCGGCGGGGGCGCGGGCAGACCAAGTTCCACACTGCCCTTTCCTGTACCCCGGATTGAGACTTCTTGGGGCGTTCCGTTAGTAGCGTCAATTGCCGCTTGCAGTTGCCACCCCTCGTCGCAGCCCCTGCCTCCCATAGTAGTCGGCAGATCGAGCAGCCGCTGTGATTCACCTGCTCGAATTGCGACGACGCACCATAGATCTCCGCCGTACCCTTGGCTTCTCCTAGCTAGGAACACCCCTTCATCCGTTGACGTAGCGATTCGCCACCTCGACTTGTAGTGCGAAGGCGATGTCTTTGGGTCAAGAATCCGGAGGCCTTCGATGGGACCGCAGGCTCCCTGTTGTCGCAGCTCTTTGCTGTAGCTTTCGAGCAATGTTCGGGCATCCGATGCCGCCGGTCGACTCACCCATCTTGCCTCCGGGATCTCGTGCACCCCATATGCCTCAAGGAGTTCGTAGACCTCACGGTCGGGGTCGAGAATTCGTCGGAGGTAGCCGGTTCTGCTGATTCGGCCAGCCAGTGCCTCTCCGACCAACGGTGCGTTGTCCGGCCTCGTACCAATAACAAGAAGGTCGCCCGATCGGCGCCGGACGAACCGTGGTTGACCAAGGTAGATCATCCGTCGCTTCTGCACTCCATTCTCTTCGAGGACCTCCACTAGGTCTCCAGAAGCTACAAGAGTGTCGATCAACTCCACGATGGCGGCTGTATCTATGGACCCAAGCCCTTGAAGAACCCCACGGACTGCCGCAGCCAAAGCTGCTGGCGTCGTCGGGCACATAAGCGACGCAGCTCGACGGACGCTGGTGGCACTGAGAGACTCCACGCTCCAGCCCTCAGCCACCCCGAATGTGCCTACAAGAACACTAAAGGCCTCCTCTGGCGTCAGCACACTTATGCCCATTGCCACACTTCGCCTCGCTGCTCTGCCAGAATCGCGAGCATTCTGGCTGCACGGAATGCAACCGGAAACTGAATGACGTCCTTGAAGTCTTCCGGCATGTACTCACTCTCCAAAGAACTTAGTGACCCTGGCATTGACGCCAGCCTCAACAGCATCTCAGCCAGCCACTCGCCGCCCTTCCTGAATTGTGAACCGGGCCGCTCGCCACGCACCGAGCGGGCCGACGAGGGGCGGACCAGACTAGGAGAATCAGAATAGGAACTTGCCGATCCCCCCAAGTAGCCAGCAAATAGCACTATCGGTGGCCATCGAAGCCGCTCGGTGTCTAGCGCAAGCTTCACGATCTGACCACGAAATCGAATCCAGCTAGAGGAATCCGAAAGGCTTTCTGCGAGATCTTCGATCGAGAGTGGCTCGGTTATTAAATATTGGCGTTCACGCGCGGCCCACTTGCCGCCGCCCACTAGCGAACCGATCTCAGCTTTGATCGCTCTTTGGACCGCAACTCTTCTATCTTGCGCCAAGAGGTCCCCGGGAGATCGGGACGCTGACCATAGTGCAGCGAGGTCGACCAATTCCCTAACCCTGGACGGCGTTCGTTGGCCAGTTCGAATCCGGACGGTGGTCCGGGCGGACCTGAGGTCCTGAAGGTCATGCACAACCGGTGGAAGAATCGCTCGGGTCTCGTGACTCCCGAGTCGAGCAACGAACAGCCCGCCCTGCGGGTTCCAGAACTCGAGACTGTTGGAGCGAACTGGACTTGCCTGATCCGGGGTAGCGAAAGGATACCTCATTACTTGCACCTCCCCCCCAGTATCTGCGCTCTCATGGAGGCGCAGCCTTAGTCCGTCGTTGGACCGGTGGAACCCCCATCGAAGCGGCTCCAACTCCCGCTCGAACGTGGCGCTAACCGTTCCCAACTCTCGGTTGCCGACTTCGATCGTGAGTTGGGTTGCGTCGTCGTATGCCGCCTGAAAATCAGCGGCGTTCTGCAGCTTGGATTGGACGAGTTCAGACCAGTCCCCCGGCAAAATCGGCATGGTGACTGGTAGCACAAGGCGCGCAAGTGGGTTGCCGGAGCTATCTAGTAGAACGGAAGTGGCCCTTGCCCCCATCCCAACCGGGCCCTCTACCTCGACCTTCGCCCGTCCGTCCCACACATCTTCAAGTGACGCGTTTCGAGGAGTGGGGAGGAGTCGAATCGGGTTACGAAATGTGCCGCTGCTGCGGTCGGGCTGCGACTCGCGCATGTGAACGTCGATTCTGACATCTGGAATCGGCGGGACCCCACCGTGAGTAAGGAAGGAGAACCTCAAGTCGTGCACGCCTTGGCCCAGCTCGGGGAGGTGGAGGACCACAGCATCGTCGGTGAAGTCGGAGTCCGAGATGAGTGCCGTGTCAGAGTCGTTAAGCGTCACAGTGCATGCGGCAACCTGATGGGTGCAAGCCAACCGCAGCATAGGCCGATCTCCCACCAGCCATTCTCCCGATCCTGCGCCATCCCACGCTGCTGGAACAATACCCACCGGATCTACGTCCACCTTCGCTTGGACATAACATCCGATAGATTGAATCGTCTTTTCAACCAGATCATCAATCAGAGCCGGCACGTTGATCAGAAGGGCGACGGCCCCAAGGCAATGAATGGGTTGGCCACTGACCCATTCGGCTTGGGGGTCGTCGAGATTCGGTCCAACGACGATGTAGCTGCAACCAGGCCGGACCACCAGCGATCTAACTATTCGCCCGACCCCATCGGCTCCAAGTCGAAACAACCATTGTTGAGTTGACGGTGTGCGAGCAGCATGGTCAAGCATCTCCGAGAGTTCGGAGGTTGCTCGCTCGGGATCAAAGACCGGGGTATCGGGGCCAGGCCACCGATCGAGCCGGACTTGCTGTCCTGGATGGCCCAGCCATCCGCGTCCCTTCGGTCGTCCGTCAGTGCCAGCTACGCGGCACCGGATCAGACCGAGTTCATCCATAACCTCCGGATTTCCTGCGAGGAGCGGCGTGAGGTCCGGCACCTGAAGTCGTATCTGCCAGCCAGCGCTATCTGGATGAACGAAGACGGGCACTGCTGGCAATGTACTTCTCGAACGTTGAGTCGGTGCGTTCCCACGAGTTCTAGGAGGGGCAGCTCGAGCGACGCCTCGCAGGCGGACCCGATTTGCTGATGACCTAGCATCGTTGAGCCAATTTCGGGCTTGCCGCTGCTTTGTGAGGTCATCTGTGATCCGGGAAAGCGCAACCGAATCAACGTTCGCTCCTAATTCGCGACCTGCCAAGAGTGCGCAAGCCACGTGCCCAAGCAGGTCGGGGTTCTCCGCAAATTGTTGAAAGCGCTTGGAGCTTCCACCGGATCGAACGGCAAGGACCCGCCCTAGCTCACGAGGGTCTTCGAGCAACTCCCTGGTGAGTGTTCCGCGATTGTCGTACAGAAGCTTAGCAAACTGGCGTTGGAGGTCAGCTGGCAAGAGCGCGTGAGTTATTGGCCAGCAGATTATCGTGAAGTGGGACGCCCAACGCCCGCGAGGTTCCGCTCCGCCGTAAACGCGTTCGAATTCCTGAAACCGCTTCTTAATATATGAACGACCAACATTGTGACTCCAACCGGGTGCTCCATGTTCAATTGTCGGCCAATACTCGTCACCTTCATAGCTGTAGCCAACCTCCGTGGCGTAGACCACGAAGGGCAACCAGTGTCTGCCCGGCGGTCGGAAGCGACGAACCCAGCCCTCGACCAGGTCCTTAAGCACAGAAAGATCGCCGCGGTCCAAACCATGTTCAATGGCGTAGACGGGAGGTCTACCCACCAGTTGCTGCCTCTCCGCTGCGACCTTCTGGAAGTGGCGATCAAGGCGCTCGTGGAGGAAAGCAAGTGCGTCGGCGTTCGCGGTTGACGGCGATTCGAAGATACCGGGGTTCCCCACATCACCATTGTGCCCCGCTACCGCCGCCGTTGCGAAGAATGCAGAAAACGAGCACGAGAGGTGCTCAGAGCAAGGTCGATCTTGTCCCGTCGAAGCTTTCCAACGCAGCTGAAGCGGTCCGTTTGTTCAGATCGCTCGATGGAACAGGTATTGACCTCCCAGATTGAGTGCGAGAGAGAGAACGAAGGGGGGCCGTGCTTGCATGTGGTGCCCAATGCGAGGCCCAGCGCAGCGAAAGCTGCCACCCGGGCTGCAGACGTGCCTTGCCCGGCAGCCAGTACCGCCGTTTCCAAGACACCGAGGCGGGTGGCGGCGCTGAGTACGACTCCCCTTTGCCCATCGTCGACCTGTCGCTCAGTCTCCCTGCCGGTTCGCAGACAGCGAGGGGACCCTCTGCCCAACGGCACCCCGTTGATCGACGAGGCAGAGAGCCCGTGGCAGTTGGTCGAGGCAGCGTGGAACCTGGACCTGCCGAGCCAACTCCTCACGGTCAGCTATCACGCAAGGCAGAAGCTCCTGATGATGGGAGAACGCCGCCGAACCGCCGTGACGGGTGCACGCGGGGCCCTCATCGGCTGCCAGAAGGGCTCGTACTTCTACTGCTACTCCCCATCTCCACCGATGGGACCAGCGAGAACCTGACCGAAGTCGACCACTTCTTCACCTGGTCGATGATCGGCCCCGAAGCGGGAGGTGCACCAATCGACGGAGTCAGGAACCTGGTGCTGACATGTCACCGTTGCGGCAACTCGCACGAGAAGACCAACCGCCCGCCACACCTGCGGTACGTCGAACGGCTGCACCGTCGCATCGAGTTCCTCATCGCCAGCCAGCACCCGCTTCGACCAACGCTGGTGGCCCAGACCGGGATGACCCCCGACGAACGTGTCGCCACCCTCCGCCAGGCCTACAGCGACGCGACCCTTAGAGGCGTCCGAACCGCGTGGGAATCGCCCGTGGAACTCCCGCCGGTGTTCTGAACACATCCATGGACCAATGGATACCGACGGGAAGCTCGTACGCGACCGCATACCGGAAACCATCGAGGCTTCAGGCCGTTAGCCAACCACCCGTGTGATCGGCCAGACCGAGCGCCTGCCAGCGTTCAGACGACGCTGGATCTTGGCCATCCAGTCGAGCTAAATGCATGGAGAGCAACGGCCGCGCTCCCCAGCGTTCTGTGCTCCGATATGTTCCGCCCTCGAGACCTTTCTTCACTTTCTTCAGTTCTTGCAGTTTGAACCTATGGTCCCTACAGTGACTCTCACCCAGGAGGAACCATGCCCACTGCCTTCCACACCGTTGAGGGCCATGCCCTTTCCAGCGCCGACCGCGGCCATGTCGCTGAACTCACCAACCAGATTCGTAAAGCCAGCGACGTACCCAAGGCCGTCCGCGATGTGCTTTCCAACGTCCTCGGCCTCGTCGCCGAAGGCCGTGACGTCGCCATGCTCGAGGCCGCTGCGCACCTGAGCCCCAACGATGCTGCTCGCCTGGTCGGGGTGTCTCGCCCGCTCCTCAACCAGATTCTTGATGAGGGCCGCATCGCTTTCTTCGAGACTGCTGGAGGCCATCGCAAGATCAAGCTCGAAGCCATCCACGCTTACATCGAAGAGCGTGACGAAATCGCCGCCCAGCTGGCTGCTGCCCGCGCGGCGCGCCGGTCTGACGGCGACATCATTGCTGACGAACTCGGACTTGATCCTGAGACCGCAAAGCGCCTTGGTATCGCCTGATCCACCGAGCGTTACTGTTCAACCACATGCCCGTGTGATGCCATACTCGCATGGTGCCCGAGCCGCCACGTCCCACCATCCGGTGCCTCTTCGAGGACCTCGCTGACACCATCAGTGACGCTCGGCTGCGGAGCGCTCTACTGGCGAGGCAACTTCCAGACCTGAGCGTGCAGCTGCACGATGTCGATCACCCGATCGTGTCAGCTGCCAGCCACCGGTATACCGATGGCGAGCCGCGTGGGCGGGACCGTTATCGGAGTGTGAGGGACCACCCCTGGGTTGAGTGTCGCCATGGCGAACGGTGGCGGGGGCTCGTCCTCTGGCAACCCGCTGTGCAGTGCTGGCTCGGCTTCGCCGGATGGCATGAAGCCGACAGTCTGGACGATGTCTACGAGCGGTTCACCCGCCGGTGCACCTCAGGCGCCAAGACTGACTCCTCACACTTCCTCCCCACCAAGGACGACGATCTGAGGCTCCAGGCCGAACTGCTCCAGGTTCGGAAGTCCGAGCTCAAACAGGGTTTTCGTCGACGAGTACTTCAGTGCCTCCTCGCTGCAGTTTCGGCCCCAGAGACCGAGCAACAGGAGACGCTCCACGACGGATCCCTCCTGAGCGTCGTATTCCGCCCAGACGGCGACATCGACGAACTTACGCTGAGGATCGCAATTGACTGGCGAGGCGGCAAAGGCGCGCCCATCGTGGAAGACGTGAAGGATGCGGTGCCTGGGATCGCGAACAGTGAGTGGCAGATCATTCCGCCGGGCCCATTACGCCTCGACCCGGCCTTCTTCGTCTACGTGGACGACTCATGGGTCGGCCGGCTAATGGACGCAGCCTCCGAGCATGGCCTTGAAGTCCTTGCGGCCGATCCGAATCTGGTGGTCGACCAACGTGATGGCGCTGCTCACACCATCCAGGGCAACTCGACGGTCACCGCCGCTTACGCCGAAGGGCACGTGGTTCGAGCACTCTGTGGCCGGCGATTCATTCCCCAAGCCGATCCTTCGACCGCCCCGCCTTGCTCGAAGTGCGAAGACCGACGGAAGCAACTCGAGTCGGGAAGCGCCTCGACGTAACCGCTACCAGGATTCGTGAGACCTCGACAACGGCCATGCCCTGACTCAGCTTCTCTCAGCACCTCGGCAGTCACCGTGAGCGTTCGATCAAACTGTTTGCGTGACACCCCGAACGGCAATCGAACAATTCACCGACGAGCGGCCGTCGCTCGATTCCTACTGGCGAGCACTGATCCTGTTCGGACGAAACGTCGCCTCGTACAAGTTCGCCTTGGGCCAGTCGCTGCTGGAGTTGGGCGCCGAAGTTCGGGAGCAGGTCACCCTCGACGAACTGGCCGTTCCGTTCTCCCGTCACGTCTGTCGACACCTTCGGGCGGTAGATCGGCAAGGCACATCGGAGCGCAGCAAGTTCCTGGACGCGTGCCGGGCACACAACGCCGGCGAGCTCAGCGAAGACGACCTGATCGAGACCACCCGCCGGTTGGGGTTCCAGAACGTCATCGACGCCTTCCATGTG
>DMNR01000216.1:7643-7916 GCA_003452655.1 Actinomycetota bacterium
GTCAGCTACGACCCCGACCTGCAATCGCTCAGGACCGTCGGACGGCGCCGGAGCGCTGTTACCGGGATCCGTGGCGCCCTCAACGGCTACCAGAAGGGCGTCTGCTTCTACTGCTACTCCCCGATCTCAACCGACAGCTCGACGGGCAGCCAGGCCCAGGTTGACCATGTCTTCGTCTGGTCGCTCGGCGCAGAAGTTGGGAACGCCCCGGTCGACCGAGTGTGGAACCTGGTGTTGGCCTGTGGCCGTTGCAACGGCTGGCACGAGAAGTCC
>DMNR01000455.1 GCA_003452655.1 Actinomycetota bacterium
TTCATGAACTCAGCCGTGACGAATAGCGGCGCTGAGTAGGTGAAGTCCTTGTCCCGGCACTGCTCAACCGTGTACTTCGGCGGCTCGAACCGGTGATCGCGGAATGACAGCGACATCGTCTGACTGAAGTCTTCGATCGGAGAGATCTCCTCGAAGATCTCCTCAAGACCTGAAGTCATTGGAATGTCTGTTTCACCCGCCTCTTGGGCGGCTTCCACGCGTGCTTGCCAGCGTTCGTTACCCAGGAGGGTGTCAAACGACGCTGTCTGCAACGCAAGGAGATTGGGAACCTCAAGAGGTTCCCGGATCTTCGCGAAGCTCACGCGAGGTGAAATGGGTGGTGCAGGGCTAACGGGTGTGCGCAGGGCGGCCAACGACAGAGTCCTTCCGACTGCTCGCAGACTAAGCAATTTCGATTGGGCGAATCCGCGCATGCCAATCACACGTTGTCAAGCTTCAGATTCCCCCCGGGCCCCACGTCCGGCAACTGAGTTGACGACTCAGGTCAGACCTCTGGGCTCACGGTTTACGAACTCTGGGCACGAGTAAGTAGCAGCGCAAAACGACAGCCTACGCGACACGCCGCCACATGGGAAGGCCCGGGTCCGAGCTCGACCGCATTTGTGATGGGCTTCACAAATGCACAAGTTCGAGATCAAACCATCGCCTGGTGCCTCACGCACCCTGATTGGGCAACCGCGATTGCCTTCTGCCATCGTCGGGCTGTGCTGACTGTAGCGGGAGCATGAGGTCGTATGAAAGCGCTGTTGCGCCTCATCAGTGACGGCCTGACAGGCTCGCGCAGCGCAAGCCTGGCGGGCTTTCTCGCCATCAGTT
Source organism: Actinomycetota bacterium (assembly GCA_003452655.1). GTDB lineage: Bacteria > Actinomycetota > Actinomycetes > S36-B12 > UBA10799 > UBA10799. The sequence continues at coordinate 838 of DMNR01000455.1, forward strand.
GGGTACTCCTGATCCGGAACCTGCAGTTCCTGGCCCCGGAGTGGACGGGCGACATTCGGTTCTTCCTGCTGGCGGCTGTCGGTGCTGTACTGATCGCGGGAACAGTGCTGTGGGCAAGCACCAGGTTGCTGATTCCGAATCGAAACGTCCGTCCAAGCAATCCCTGGGTCGTTCTCTTCTGTTATCTACTTGCCGGGGTCGCCAACTGGTTGATGCTCCAAATCGCGTTACCGAATGCGGCGGGTCCGGCACACGTGGGATGGCTCGGTGGACTCATCCAAAGCGTTCTATTTGTCGCGTTCTGGCTGATCGTCGCGAGTTCAATTTCAACCGCGATTGCCCAACACGAGACCACGGCCAGGCTTCTTCAGCTCGAGAACCAAGACCTACAGGCAACTCGCGACCACGTCCAGGCTCAACTCACGCGATTTGCCGCAGAACTGTCCCAACGAGTCCTCCATGAGTTAATCCCGATGCTCGAGAGGTTGAGGATCCGCGCAGGGCAACTTCAGGTCACCTCAAAACCTTCGACGGTCCTGGAATTCGCGGAGCAACTGCGGACCGTCGCGCATGACTCAATCCGCCCAGTCGCACATCGGCTGGACGCTGAGCTGATCGATCCCGGCACTCCGACTCGAAGTCCGTCAGCGCCCGTTGCGGCGCGACCCCAGCACCGCCTCGCGGCAATCACCCGGCTAGCTTTGACCGGAGATCCGAGTCGACCAGTCGGTGCAGCCCTCGTCGGCGCACTCGTCGCGATCCTCACAATTGCTGCGCCGAGGTTGGCGATCCCTTACTTGCTCGTGGCAGTTCCGACGAATCTCGCCGTGCTGTATGGCTTTCGCGCCGTCATCCCTGCCCATATCTGGAACCGCAGCCTGCCGCGCAGTGCCGTCCTGCTGAGCCTGGCGTACGCCGTCGCCGGCGCTTGCTCCATCTTCAGCATCCCGATCGTCGGTTTGACCCCGTTCGCGGCTGCCTCTACGAATCCTGACCTCAAGTGGCAATTGTGGTCGATTCCGATGGCGCTGTCCGGGTTCATCTGCGGATGGAGTTGGTCACTCGGCCGCGGCCTTGCTATCAGGCTCGCGCAGGAGAACCGTGACCTGCTGGCAGCCGTCGTCACGCAACAGTGGGAGGTCAGCCAACTTGAAGGCAGCCTCGCCGACGTTCGGCGTCGGATCTCCCACCTCGTCCACACTGACGTGCAAGGCACCGTCGCGGGGTGTGGGGTCCTACTACAGCGCGCGGCCGAGCAGGCTGATGAAGATGTGGCGATGGCACTCGACCGCACGATGCACCGCCTCGAACAGACACTCACGGGGCTGCAGGATTCACTGAACCAGGACCATTCCGCCACGACCAGGGTCGGAGAAGGTCTGGCAGCCGTCGCGGACGCCTGGCGCGGAATTGTGGACGTAACGGTTGCCCTCGATCCAAGTGCTGAGGAATGCTTGAACTCATCAGGAGCGTTGTCGCGCGCGACCGTCGACATCGTCAGCGAGGCAGTCTCGAACGCCACGATCCACGGGGCCGCTCGCAATGTCGAGATTTCGGTCGCGCTCCTTGGTGACCAGCTGTCGATCGAGGTCTCCGACGATGGGACGGGTCCCCCGACGGCTATCACAACGGGCAGCGGACTATCCAAGATCAAAGCAATGGGATCTGCTTGGACATTGGAACGCAATGAACTCTCGGGAGCAACATTCCGCGCCACGTTACCCGGGGCATCGGTGAACTTTGGTTGAGCGCCGATGGCCGATAGCCTGAAACCGTGACTGAGGAACCGCGAATGAAGATTCGAGTCCTGCACGTCGATGACGATGCATTCACCCGAGAGGTCACTCACACCACGCTGACGTCGTTCGGCTTTGAGGCACAAGCGGTTCCAAGCGCGGCCGAGTTCATGTCAGCGCTTGAGGAATTCGACCCGCACGTGGTGCTTGTTGACCTCGACTTGGGTGCTGGGCCGAACGGCGTTCAACTGCTCCAACTCGTTGAGCGCGACGCACCGTGGGTAGGCAAGGTGATCGTCACTTCGCATCGCTCACCGTCACTCGTCGACCCGTCTGGCGGCAAACTGACGGACGTTTCATACATCGTGAAATCGGACCTCGCGTCTTCTGATCAATTGCGCGAGGCGATCGAGGCAACGCTTGCCGGGGAGACTTTCATCGTCAATGACGACGGCGATGCAGCGCGGCTCACAAGCGCCCAGGCGGAGGTCCTGCGCATGCTAGCTGCGGGCATGTCGAATGAGGCGATCTCCAAGGAGCGCGGATGCTCGCTGCGCGGGGTCGAACGAATCATCAGTCGGACGTTCGCAACTTTGGGTGTCAACTCCGACGAGCGGCAGAATCCTCGGGTCGCGGCGATCTCAATGCTGACCAAGGCACAGGTCACCGTCAACGATTGAAATGGGACGATCCGGCGCGCAGGTTGACCTTGACGAGTCAGGTTTCAGAGGAGGCGTCTTTGATCTACGCTAGCGGACATGATCTTCAAGAAGCTCACCGCTGGGACCGCTGCCATAGCAGTTTCTGCGTCATCCATCGTGCTGGCAGCATCAACAGCGAGCAGCGCTGAGGCACCGACATCACGAGCAGCCGTTACTCAATCGCTCAGCTACTCAGGCACATCGCAGACCTACACCGTTCCGGCAGACATTCGCGTGGTGAAGATCGTGGCCCTGGGTGGTGGCGGGTCCAGCGGGCCAGGCAACGCCGCGGGGGGCAACGGTGCGTCTGTAACGACCTATCAACCCGTTACGCCCGGACAGGTTTTGACCGTCAAAGTGGGTGGGGGCGGGGTGGCGAATGGCGCGGGCGGAGCGGCGACCTCGGTCACTTCTGGGAGTCTCACGGTGGTTGCCGGCGGTGGAGGTGGTGCGAACTGGATCTCTAACGGCGGCAGTGGCGCCGCCGCGGGGACGGCCGCTGGCGGTAGCGCTGGAACCGGTAGCACCGACCCTGGCAAGGGCGGGAATCCCGACGGCTCAGGTAGAGGCGGTAACGGCGGCAACGGGAGTGGTGGGACAGGCGGCGGAGCTGGTGGAGTTGGCGGCGGCAATGGGCAGGCCGCGACAGGCGGCAGTGCTGGAGGCGGGGGTGGCGGGTTCGGCGGAGGTAGCGGCGGCTCCTACTTCGGTGGAACCCCCGCCGGTGGCAACGCCTTCACATTCAATCGGCAGTCAGCTGTCGGCGGAGGCGGTGGCGGTGCTGGATTCGGTGCAGGCGGTGGCACTGGCGGTGGGGGTGGTTACGGCGGAGGCGGAGGCGGATCCAACCTCGGCGGTGGAGGTGGCGGTGGTTCATTTGCATCTGCCCACGCGATAGGCAACCCCCCGAGCGTCTTCGGGCCGGGAACTAATGGTGCGGTCGCCGGATCAGTCTCAGCGGGCAACGGCTCAGTCGTGATCACGGCGCTGGCGACTCAGAAGTTGATCAAGTGCGGAACGAAGCCGCGCTCCCCGAAGGGCATCAAGCGCTACCGCACGACTCAGTTGTCCAAGATGCATTGCCGGACGAATGCGGGCGGACGGGTCAAGGTCACCGCGTCGCGATCGCAAGGTCGACTCTTCAAGTTGATTCGGAAGAAGCATGGAACTCAGATCCGCACAAAGGGCCGCAAGTTCAGCGTGACCCTGTACTGGAAAGCCCCCGCAACTGCCGACTATGCGGCCTACTACGCGGAACGCCGCTACCGGATCCGCTAGCCCCGTCAACCCAATGGCAAACCCCCGCGGTGTTGCCCTTTTCGAGCCGATTTCGGCTTCGAAA
>DMNR01000003.1:0-7598 GCA_003452655.1 Actinomycetota bacterium
GGTGACCCACCATGGCGACGAATCGCCCGCAAGGTTGCGTCGACGAGTTCCTCGCGCCGCTGCGCACGGTGTGAGTCCCAGCGTGCGTCGCGGCCGTCGCGGTCGGCTGCGGCGGTGGACGTGGCTGACGTCATTGGACTCATCTCAGCTTGATTTGCAGTTCACTGGGCGGCTGTTTGTGTTCGGCAATTCTGATGTGGTGTTCGGCACCCTTCCTTGCCAACCAGAGAGTATCCGATACTCTTGGTATCACGTTAACCGCTTGCTGTGGGGGAGTGCTCTATGTCTTCGTTGATTCTGTCGCGTCGCGATCTGGATTTCTTGCTGTTCGAGTGGCTCGGTGTCGACGACCTGACCAAGCGCGAGCGGTTCGCCGAACATTCCCGCGATACGTTCGAGGACATCCTTGATCTCGCCGAGTTGATCGCCACGAATGACTTCGCACCCCACAACAAGAAGAACGATTCCAATGAGCCGACCTTTGACGGCACGACGGTCACGACCAACCCCGAGGTTGCGGCGGCTGTCAAGAAGTTCAGTGAGGCCGGGTTCATCGGCAGCACCATGGACGAAGAAGTCGGCGGCATGCAATTGCCGAGTTCAGTTGCCTTCGCTGCTTTCGCGTGGTTCGCAGCGGCGAACGTCGGCTCTGCGGGCTACCCGATGCTGACGATGGGCAATGCCAATCTGATCATCAGTCACGGCACGCAAGAGCAGATCGATACGTTTGTTCGCCCAATGGTTGAAGGTCGCTACTTCGGGACGATGTGTCTGTCCGAGCCGCAAGCAGGCTCTTCTCTGGCCGACGTAGCCACGCGTGCGGAAGAAGTCGGCGACGGAACTTACCGACTCTTCGGAAACAAAATGTGGATCTCCGGCGGGGACCATGAACTGACCGAGAACATCGTTCACCTCGTGCTGGCGCGGATCCCAGGTTCGCCCGCGGGGGTCAAAGGCCTATCGCTATTCATCGTTCCGAAGTACCTGATCAACGAAGACGGCACCCGTGGCGAGCGCAACGATGTCGCACTCGCGGGTCTGAACCACAAGATGGGTCAGCGCGGGATCACGAACACGCTGCTGAACTTCGGTGAGGGGATTCATTCGCCAGGCGGGCAAGCTGGCGCGATTGGCTACCTCGTCGGGGAGCCCAACCGTGGCCTTGCGTACATGTTCCACATGATGAATGAGGCACGCATTGCGGTGGGCATGGGTGCGACTTCGCTCGGATACACCGGCTACCTGCACGCATTGCAGTACGCCAAGGAGCGTCCGCAGGGACGCCCAGTGTTGGAGAAGGATCCAACTAGCCCGCAGATCCCGATCATCGAGCATGCCGACGTGCGTCGGATGCTGCTTGCCCAGAAGGCCTACGCCGAGGGTGCGATGGCGCTCACGCTGTACTGCGGGCGTCTCGTCGACGAACAGCACACAGGAGCGACCGAAGAAGATCGTCGTAACGCTGAACTGCTGCTCGATCTGCTGACGCCCATCGTGAAGAGCTGGCCGTCGCAGTGGTGCTTGGAGGCGAACTCGCTTGCGATTCAGGTGCATGGCGGCTATGGCTACACCCGTGAGTACAACGTCGAGCAGTTCTACCGCGACAACCGGTTGAACCCGATCCACGAAGGCACACACGGCATCCAGGGGCTCGACCTCCTCGGCCGCAAGGTGCTCATGCAAGACGGTGCCGCACTCAAGCTGTTCATGGCGCGGGTGCAAGACACCGTTGACCGTGGGCTGGCACAGGGTGGCGAGGTCGCTGAGTGGGCCGGGCAGTTGTCGTCAGCAATCAATGACATTGCTGTGCTGACTGCCGAGTTGTGGGGCTCGGGGCAGTTCGACGTCGTTCTAGCGAATGCATCGGCCTACCTTGAGGCATTCGGCCATATCGTCCTGGCGTGGATCTGGTTGGAGCAAGCCGAGGCCGCTGCTGGAAATCCAGGTGATTTCTACCAGGGCAAGCTGCAGGCGGCGAGGTACTTCTTCGCGACTGAGTTGCCGAAGACAGGTCCTCAGATCGCGTTGTTGCGATCCTTGGACCGCACCTCGTTGGACATGCAGGCGAACTGGTTCTAACGCTTCGGTTCTAACCGGGCCACTTGGTGCGTGTCGCACTGCAGTGATCACCGATCGCCGGGGCAACCTTGACTCTCACACCACCGATGGGAGTCACGAGGTTCATGGGTTCGGCGCACGCAGCAGAAGTTCACATCGCCAACGCTGCAATTCCGTTGCAGCGACGGGCTGATGAGGCCGGTGTCGAATATGAGGCTGAGCTGTGGTGCGAGTTCGACTGCGTCGCCTACGTCTTCGTGGGGACCGACCGACAAGAGCTAGCGGCACGCATCCAAGCGGCACGCGCTGGCGAACTCAGCTGGGACTACGCGCGCCCGTTGAGCCGCGAGGAGCTCTACGGCGGCCTGGTCTAGCGCCTTCGGCAGCTAGTTCCTTGTCGCTGACCCTAGGTAGATGTAGCCCCAGGGTGCTGCGAGCTTCGGCCCAGGCATCTCGAAGGTCTCGAGTTGGTTGATGGTGAACCCGTGGGCGGTGATTAGTTGGTCGATGCCACGGTTGAGGTTGCAGCCACCCGCAATCAATTGTTGCGTTGTGTTGAGGCGGTTCTGCCATCTGCGAATGGCCGGATCTGGCGAGAGCCCGTGCTCAACGAAACCAAATGTGCCACCTGGTTTGAGAACGCGATGCAGCTCTGCCAGGGCTTGGCCCGCGTCCGGAATTGTGCACAGGGTGAATGTGCTCAGAGCACTGTCGGCAGACGCGTCGGGCAACGGAAGGTGCTGGCCGTCGAGTCCGGAGAATTCGATGGGAATGTTGCTGGCCTCCACTCGCTCGCGAGCCAGCTTCCGCGCGGTCAGAGACGGTTCGACTGCGACCACCTTGGTGACGCCCTCGGGATAGACGGGAACGTTGAGGCCCGACCCAAAACCAATCTCGACAACCTCTCCGGTCAGGTTGGATGCAGCTCGAGTCCGGTAGACAGCCACCGTCCGGTTATCTAGCAGCCGCTCGGTCATTCGTGGCAGGACGTAATCGTTCCAGGGGTTGCGCATGGGTCAATCGTTGCGTATGCCGCGCGCTCAGGTGTCAGTGAATCGGTTCAAGGCGACTAAGCGGTTAGTTGTGCCGCTTCCGGGTGAATACCGCATTTACCCAATCACCCCTCACAAAGGAGAAATCGATGAACAAGAAGCCGAGACCAGTTTGCCGCCGGGGCCTGCGAACCGGTTTGATCGCAGCAATTGTTGCTCCAGTTGCTTTCAGCACACTTGCAGTTGCCACGCCTCAAGCGGCCCAGGCAGCGGAAGCCAAGCAGGAGATTCAGTCACTGCCTGCGGGTCAAGTTGCTGTGAATCCAATTGACGTAATGACCGGTGTGATGAACGTTGGAAAGCTCATCAATCAAGGAAAGAAGAACGTGGAGGCGGGCAATCCGTTCTTCACTGATGCAGCGACTGCTGAGGCCAAGAAGGTCAGCGGCCAGGTCCAGGCGCTGAGTGAACAGATGCAGATGAGCTATGACCAGGTGAAGGGTCAGATGGATGAAATCGGCAAACAGATTAGCGATGCGTCGCGCAAGCAGGCCTACGCCAAGATCGAAAAGATGATCCACTACACGGTGAAGGCAAACTACAGCTTCCAGAACCTCGCGGAAAGTGCGCCACTCGTCAACACCGGCGATAAGGTGAAGCTGCGCGACGAGTACGGAAACATAACCCGAGAGATTCAGCCACGGCTGGGTCCAGGTGTGCCGGACGCGGACAACTTCCAGATTCAGGTAGTCGATTGGTTTGAGCGCGCCACGGAGGATTTGCTCGAGAACGGCCCCAAGTCCGGTGAAACGGGTGCAGTGAGTCCAGTGGCCGCAGCGGAGAAGCTGTTCCAGGGAATCGGTGGAGAAATCGGGCAGCCCGCTAACCCTGGATTCCTCGCGGAATCGTGGAGCTACCTGCGGCACGACTGGGCTCCCCGCACCGGCCAGACAGAGTCCAAGATGGTCGTGTACCCAGGTCCCATGCGCCAGCAGATGAACGACTTGGTCAACTACTACAACGACTTGCAGGCGACGTTTGGCGCGACCTCACTGGCGTACCTGGAATTGAAGGGTCAAACCCAAGCCGCTTCGGCACTGCTGAACTTCGTAGAGAACGGTTCACCCACTATCCGCGGACTAAATGGTCAACTCAAGACCTTCGCCATGGCTGATGGCTTCGTTGGCCAAAATGATGTCGTCATCAAGATGAAGAACGGCAAGACGATCGGTTTGTCGAACAAGACAGGACAAGCCCTTCCCAAGAAGAATGCGACCGTTCACAAGGCCGATTTAGATGCCGCTTTGAATGGAATCTCAGACGGCGGGTTGCAGTTCTCCAAGCTGCAAGAGAAGCTCCCTCAAGCACTGCCTAAGGGTGAATGGTTCACCTTCTCTGATGGTGCGCTGGCGAAGGACGTGCCGTTCAGGGAGGAGCACCTGATGCCCGTCCCACCCAAGGAGTGGAAGTTGACCTTCACCCAGGCGACCAACCCGTACGGGCACAATATGTTGATCAAGGTCAACATCAACGACAGTAAGCCCAACTTCCCAGACAAATATCTGAAGAGTTACGACAAGTACGACTTCGCAAAGGGCTGGACACAGAACGTGAACTCTGGTGCTGAGCCAGTCTGGGACTCGTACACCTGGAACACTTTCGTTGGTCCCGACGGGCGTGGTTGGCGCGCAGACATCGGACCAGGGCTGTTCGTCAAGCAGTTCCAGGGCACTGAGTCCGGAACCGCCAACGTCTTCTACAAGAACGGCGTCAAGGCAGACCCGGACATGACCAAGTAGAAAAGACATCCACGAGCTAGCAAAGAATCAGTCGGGCGGACCGCCGAGAGGGGGCCGCCCGACTGATTTGCCGTGGAACAGTCGGCTTGCTACGCAGCCGCGCTCGGATCACCTGCTGCTTGCGCGAGCGGGTCGGCCGCGAAGTACTCGACGAAGCGTCGGTCGGCGTCTTCGCCGAACAGCAGTTGGCAGGCCTCCCGAAGACCGTCAGCATCTTCCAGGATTCCGCGGCCCAGGATGAGCGCAATCTTCGAACGGCGTCGCAAGAAGTCATCGAGCTTGGTAATCATCTCGGTTTTCGCGGCGTAGAAGAGTTCAACGCGGACGTATTCGGCGCCCTCGATGATCTCATCGGACATGGACGGGTCGTCGCGAATCGCCTCAAGCATCGCGAACGCGCGCATGCCGTATCGGCGCCACAACCGAGTGGAAAGCGTCTCGAAGTTGGCTCGCTTACGCAGCTTGTCGAGCCCCATCAGACGGGCCTGCCGGAAGAACTCGTCGCGGGTCGCCTTCGGCGGCTCGCCGTACCAATCCTTGCGATCCTTATCGAGTCGAACACCGAGTTCGATTGCGGCTTCGCACACCTCTTCGCCGATGTTAAGACAGTCGGTGATCTTGCCGCCGAAGATGGTGATGAACGAATCCGCTGGATCCATTTCGAGCGCATGCTTGCGCGACAGCGACGTCCAATCAGTCTCAGTATGGGAGTTGTCAGTGCGTTCGACAACTAGCGGACGCACCCCGCATCGCGTGGAAATGATGTCATCAGGCGTCAGCGGCTTCGGCAAGTCAAGTCTCTTGTTGATCTGTTCAAGGAGGAAGTCGCGGTCCTCCTCGTCGACCTGAGTGACCGGATCGACGACGCGCTCATCGGTCGTGCCGATGACAGACCGAGAACCCATCGGGATCACGTAGAAGAGCCGCTCGGTGTCATCAAAGAAGGCAAGCACCTTCTCGTTGCTGACGATTCGAGGGACGATCAAGTGGATGCCCTTCGAGAAGACGATCTGATGCGTCGACTCGATCCCGAGCTGCGTATTAAGATCGTCGACGAACGGCCCGGCAGCATTGACAATCACGCGCGCTTTGCAGGTGAAGGTGTCGCCGGTGTCGGTGTCGGTGAGCTCAGCACTCCAACCCCGAGAGTCACGAGTAGCGTTCGTCAATTCGACGTAGTTCGCGCAGGCAGCGCCGACATTGAGCGCGCCTCGCACAAACCCAAAGACGAATCGAGAGTCGTTATCGACGACGTAGGCATCCGAATACTCGATGCCTCCTTGGACGCCGTCCATGTCGATGACAGGCTCGGCCTTGTGGAGGCGTTCCCTGGAGTACACCTTCGGCGGTTTGGTGAAGCAGTTGCCGATTGCCCAGTACGCCGTCGATCCCAGCCCGGCAAACCAAGGCTTGTAAGGGGAGTGCTCATCGAGGGCAGCGAGGAAGCGGATCTCCTTGAGGTTCGCGGGGTAGGCCTTGATCAGCCGGTTTCGAGACATGCACAGGTGGCGGACCAGTGGAATTTCGTAGTTTTCCAGGTACTTGAAACCACCCCACACCAGGTTTGAGGACTGCATAGAGGTGAACCCTGCGAAGTCGCCGCGATCGACCATGGCAACACGAGCGCCTCGCGAGGCCAGCGCCGCGGCGCTGACTGCACCGTTGATGCCGCCGCCGACGATGAGCACGTCGAAGTCCCCGCCGCGGATCTTGGCGATGTTGGTGCTACGCAGGCTCATTCAGGCTCCTCATGTGCGGGATTGATCTTTGTTGCATCGGATCACGACATAAAGTGATTCCGGTGCCGGTTCCAGAGTGTCGTAAGTCGGGTATCGCACGAAAATTGGGGAGACTTCGACACGGCAGATCGGGCCACATAGTGAGATCACAGTGGCTCATTGAAGTGAGGATGAGTAAATGCCAAATTCAGGCCAGATAACGCCAGCAGCGAAGTTCCGCAGCGACGTCACGGTTGAACTCGTGCGGTCGGCTGCTGAGGACAGCGATGTTGTCTGGTCTGCCCGCGTCTCAACTGCTGGTGAGAAGTCGCTGGAAGCGCAAAGTGAGGACGCGAACGCGTCCAAGGGGCTCATCAACTTCCTGATGAAGAACCGCCACGGCACACCATTCGAGCACAACTCCATGACTTTCATGATTTCAGCTCCCATCTTCGTGTTCCGCGAATTCCACCGGCACCGGGTGGGCTGGAGCTACAACGAGGAAAGTGGCCGTTATCGCGAGCTAGCTCCCGTCTTCTACGTTCCTGGCCCGGAGCGCAAGCTCGTCCAGGTTGGCAAGGCTGGGCACTACGAATTCCTGGATGGCACGGCAGAGCAGTCACGAATCGTCCATGAGGCGACTATTCGCGCCTGTGAGAGCTCGTACGCGGCCTACCAACAGATGCTTGACGCTGGCGTCGCTCGCGAGGTTGCACGCGGAGTCTTGCCCGTCAACACGTTCTCGACGATGTATGCAACGTGTAACGCGCGTTCGCTCATGTCGTTTCTGAGTCTGCGGACCAAGGACAACGAGTCGCACTTCCCGTCGTACCCGCAGCGCGAGATCGAGATGGTTGCCGAGAAGATGGAAGCCGAGTGGGCGCGACTGATGCCGATCACTCACGCGTGTTTCGTCGCGAATGGACGTGTCAGTCCTTAGCGACGCGGCTTACATGACCGGGTGGGGTACTGCGCCACAGCAGCACCCATCCGGTGATGAGCCAGCATCCGACGAAGCCGAGGTATAGCCA
>DMNR01000003.1:7736-12043 GCA_003452655.1 Actinomycetota bacterium
GAACATGATCGTCAACAGCACCACTGTCACGACGAGTAGACCGATATAGCGCCCGAAGTGACACTTGATTGCTTCGAAGTTGGCGCGAATGGGATGCTCATGACCGTCCGCCGCCGCGATGAGAACGTATGGAGTCACGGCCAAGATCAGCAAGCCCGGATACGTCCAGAACAGCAATCCGACAATCGCTGCGGCCGTCAAGACGACGGTCGCAGCGAGAAACCGGAATAGATGTGGGCGCATTTGCTCATACGCCGCACGCACAGTGTTTGGGCCGTTTCCAGACGCCAGTGCAGCGCCCACCATGATTGTCAGGGAAGCGACAAGAGCGACATACGAGATCAGCCCGAGGAAGACGAACAATCCGGTGTTGATTCCGAAGATTGGTCGGGGAACGATGAGCAGCGACTGAGCGATTGCGTTCGTCACGGTCACGGTTGCGAATACCCGCGACGACTTCCACGTGCGCCTCGCCGCCGCGCGCAGCCCGGTTCGGTGGGAGTTCCCGGCGACCGAATCCACCTTGCTCTTGCCCGTCATGGCGAGGCCTGCGAGTTTGCTTCGATGACGTCCAGAACTGAACCGGTGAACACCGTTGCCCCGCCGACGGTGATCACCATAATGGGGTCACCAGCAGTTTCGGGAACCGTGACGTCGATAGGTGCGCCGCCGGTTGCAGTGCCGGTGCACGAGTAGTCGGCTGAACCATTGACGGTGCAGACAGGCTTGCTCTGCACCCCAATTTGTTGGGCAACCAAGACATCGGTCGCAGCAGTCTCGAGGTAGATGACGTTCATGTTGCCTTGGACCGCCAGTCCCTTGGCTTGGCTGCATCCGCAGAGTGCGGCGATGCAAAGCAACCCGCCCGCGAGGGTCAGGCGTGGGCGTGAATACCTCGATGTTGTCGTCATGGCAGCTGCCCCGTTACGTCACCGGCAAGTAGTCGGCCCCGCGCGATCACACGTTCGCGTTCGAGTTGTGCGTCGGTGATCGTTGCCAGTTCGAACGGTGCTGGTAACAGGAGTTCGCAGTTACGGTCGAGCACTGACCCTTGCCGTGGGAGCGGCTCGAATTGCCACGCGTTCGCAGCAAGCTGACGACTCAGTGATGCCAGTCCCGCCTGTGAGTAGTCGCCCTGGGACCACTGGGCAGTTGAGTCGTGGTCAACGACCGTCGTGAAGATGGACAGAGTCGAATCTCGATTGTCGACGATCTCGATCACCTGTTGTTGTTGCGGATAGTCCACGCAAGATGCGGTAGTGATCTCCCAAAAGCCTCCGCCACCTGGGCGTGAGTGGGCAGTGATGGTGTTGATGTGAGTGTGCCCATTGACCCAGGCAACCATGCTCGGATATTCGAGCAACATGGCGACAAATTCATCGGAGTGCACGAGGTTCTGAGTAGGTCCGATTGCCGGCTCGGCGACGTTTTCAAGCGTGAAGCTGTTGTGGTGGCTGCAAACGATCGCGAGCTTCTTCTCTGACTGCGCTTGGGCGAGTTCCGAACGCAGCCAGTCGAACTGGTCCTGTGGCACGGCGCCATCGGCGCCGGTCACCTGGTTGCAGGTATCGAGGCCGAATACCCTCAGCCAAGGGGTGACATCGGTCTTCCACCACGTCTGTCCGGTATCGACGTTGTTCTGGGTAAAGCCATGTCCAACCGGTCCGGGCAAGGCCGGACTCTGGAGGTGTGCCTGCATGAATCCGGCCTGGTCAAAGATCTTGCGTTCCGGGTTCGCAGTCACAGTGTGAACACCGGCGAAGAATTCGTTGCGAGCACGAATCGTGTTGACAAGCTGCTGGAACATGCTGGAGTTTGATGCCCACCAGTTAGCCATGAGATTGACCGTGGCGGGCCACAGCGAACTCTTGCGGTCATTGATTGCCCAGGACGCGAGCGCGGACTCAACCTGGATATTCCCCATAAACAACGTGTCATGGTTGCCATAGACCGTGTACCAAGGAACGGCCAGACCTACCGAGCTGACTTCTTGGTCGACCGCCGACTGAAGGACCCCCGGAAGGGTCGGAAAGCCGCGGGCGCCGAAGTCGTTGAGATTCGGATTGTCCGGGTGGTACACGTAGTCCGCTTCCTCCCAGACCTGAACGCCCTGGTACTCGCCACGCTTGCCGCTATTGGGGACGACCGCCTCGCCGTCAAGCATGTCAATGCACCATCGCAGTTCAAGGGAGTTGCGCGAATCGGCACTGTCCCCAGTGTTGAGTGCGGCGGTCATGGGCGCGCCGGTTAGGGGAGACGTTCGCAGCGCATTCATTGCCGCAACCATTTGTGCCAGCACCTGAACGGTCATGGTGTCCTGCGGGCGAGACGCATCGATGAAGCTCGCGGCAACTGCAATCAGGGGTTCAAGGCGACCGGGACTTTGAGCATCGATGATGTGGATATCACTGAAGTGGCCGAGGTAGGCAAGTGATCGACGAGAGGCCGCTCGGGCGGGAGCAGGTTCGCGCCCGAGGAGGTCGAGTCGGACGTTGTACGGCTCGCCGGGAGCGGTGACCAGGTTCCGGTATTGAAGATTCGCCGTCGAACTCAGCCGAATCGTCTGTTGCAGGGTCGAGGGGGCAGTCGAGGGAGTTAGTGGTGCGGCCGCGGCCCGCGCGAGCAAGTCATTCGGTAGTGCGAAGGATCCCGCGACAGCCGCGGTTGTGGCAAGGAACGCACGACGAGTTAGTCCCGCCACGTCGCCTCCGACCCTCGAATTGCCTGCGAACAGCCACATCTGTTGTGTTGCACGCTAGTGAAACGATCGACCACGACACCTGTTGTGCATGATGAATTGGCGAGACTCTTGCCCAGACGTCATGGCGCGTGGCCGTCGCGTGTTAGCGTCAGTGAACGTCGCCCGGATATCTGGGTGACGATGAACTACTGAAGCTGCTGTGATGGGTAAGCCGGTCAAAATCCGGCGCTGACCCGCAACCGTAGGTCGAAGACTCAGTGTTTTCGATAAGTCGGAAAACCATCACGGGAGTGTGTGGCTCTCTACCGTCGAGGCTGCGGGTGGAGCCGGATCGCTGGATCCGACTGCGCCCCCGTCTGCTCGCTGTGCGAGTTCAGAATGGGGGTTTTGTTGGTCTTGGTGGTGCGGACCACTGGCGGGCTGCTCATCGAAAGGCTCCAACGTGGGATCACGCAAGAACATTTTCTCAGCGACGCTAGCTCTAACGCTTAGCGGCGCTGTTGCGGTCACTGGCCTGGTGACGGCCGCTCCGTCCGCTGCAGTCGGCCAAAGTGCAAGCGCAGACGCGGCCGCCGGTTGGTTGGCAGGTCAGTTTGTTGACGGCAAGATTCCGAGCACATGGACTCCAGGAGCGACCGACTGGGGGCTGACGGCAGATGCCATCCTGGCGCTGTCCTCGCGTAGGGTCGCCGCGGCGGCAGCAGCCACCGCAACCGATGCGCTTGAAACCAATGTGTATAGCTACATCAGTCCCTCAGGCGGCGATACGCGAAGTGCAGGCGCAGTTGCCAAGGTGGCCCTCGTCGCTCAGGTCCAAGGCCGCGACGCGACGACGTTCAAGGACGTCGACCTCATTGCGAATCTCGGGTCGTTGAAGTCAACAACCACCCCAAACGCGGGCCGTTTCCGCGACAACAATGCAGGTGCCGACTACAGCGGAACCTTCAGTCAGAGTCTGGCTCTGCTCGCCTTGAGTCGTTGGGGGGCAGTGCCCGCCGATTCGGTCCAGTGGCTTGTCGGCCTGCAGTGTCCAAATGGTGGGTATCCGTTCTCACCGGACGAAACGACGGGTCAATGTGCAGGCAATTCTGATGTCGACCACGACGCGACCGCGATGGCGATTCAAGCTTTTGTCGCTTCAGGAGTCAGCGGTCAACCGGGTGTGTCGGCCGCGATCTCAAAGGCTGCCGACTTCCTGTCGGGAGTGCAGCAGGCAGACGGATCATTCGATGCACCGCCTTGGCAGGGTGTCAATGGCAGTACGACGGGCCTAGTTGGGCAGTCGTTGCGTCTTGCCGGACGCGCTGAGGCTGCCGATAAGGCAGCCAATTGGCTCGCTGGCATGCAGGTCAACTGCACCAATGCGCCCACCGGGGTTTCGGCTGCGGCCCGGGGGGCCATTGCCTACGATCCGGCAGGCTTGTCGACTGTCTTGACCACCGGAGTCGATGATTCCAATTCCGACCAACTGCGCCGCACCACGGCGCAGGCAATCCTTGGGCTTCCCGGATCCGATCCCTATTCGCAGATGTCTGCTACAGGTTCAACCTCGGCCGTCCCATCGCTGTCGTGCACCACACCACGCACTGCCCCATTGAGTCCGACC
>DMNR01000170.1 GCA_003452655.1 Actinomycetota bacterium
TGGAACCGGTCTCTGCCGGTGGTGGTGTCGGGGATGCTGGTGTGACCGGTACTGGGGCCGGGGCCACAGGGATCGGCGTGGGGGCGGCCGGCGTCGCGGTCTTCTTCCAGACCAGCTTCTTTCCCTTCTTCTTACACTTGAAAGTTCCGGCGGCAGTGGTGACGGTCTTGCCGCGCTTCTTACACTTCTTCCCGGCCTTTGGCGTGTTCTTGCTTGCACGCAGGTCCANGCACGTGCCAGGCGTCTTTGCCGAACCGGCCACGGCCGGGGCCGGTACAGCCACGGCCACTGACCCGCTGATGGTGACAGCTAGTACAGCCGCCGCCGACGTGATCGACCACATGCGTTTGCCGGTTGTCATTAACAATGTCCTCACGTGAGTAATGCGCCTCAATACCTGGGGGCGTCGAGCCCGGCACGTTCACCTGGCCGTGGTCGACGAATCAACCCCACCTATCCATGATCACACCCAGGCCGGACGGACAGAAGTCCCCTCTTCTAGGGACCCCACCCGCCCGACCAGTAGCAGCGCCACACAACAGCCGTGCCACAGCAAGGCTTTCGCGATTCGCGCGACCAGGTACCGATCCCAATGATCATGACACAGGCACATCGAATTCGCAGTGAGCATGATCACGTCAACGACGAGTGCGAACGATGGTTCCTGTGGGTACACCGTGTGTAGGCGTGCGAGGTCTCACCCGTGATCTACCTTCGGGTGCCGAGACAGCGGGGTGGTGTGGTGATCATGATCGTGAACACAAGGTTGTTAGTTCCAGATCGAGCCAACCCCCTCCTAGTCACAACGGCGACTCGTCAAGCTCAACCGACCGTCCCCAAAAGAGGGGACGCGACGAATCTGCAGTCCGAACGTACCGTTATGTGAGTGGTAGCTGTCGATCACATGTCTGCCGCGCTCGCAACACACTGAGGGGAAATTGTGAATCTACATCTATCTCGTGCTGCCACCAGCCGAATGCTGGCCGGCACCGTCGCTGTCGCCATGGGGGTGTTCCCGCTAGCAACAGGCACCGCGCTAGCGGTTGAGCAACCTGAGGCATCCGTAGCCGCCGTTTCCGAGGACGCCGCGGAACCCGACCAGCAGGCTCCAGCCGACGGGTTCGCCTTATCGACAGGCACTGCAAAATCGCTGCAGTTGCAGAGGTCGACCAACGACGACAACGGTGCCGAGGATCCGGTCGGGGCGAACGGCAGGATCTCGGGCACGGTCCATGGCCCAGGTGGCGCAGCGCTGAATGGCGACACCTACGGCAATGTGACGGCGTACGACTCGAACGGCGACGAGGCGGGTAGCGCGAGCTTCTCCGCAGACGGCGTGTATCGGATCGGCAAGCTCCGCCCGGGTGCCTACAAGCTCCAATTCGTCCCTGAGGGCGGCAACTACCTGGCCCAGTGGTGGAACAAAGCGCAGAGTATTGAGACTGCGAACACCATCACCGTCACCCGCGGAGCCACGACATCCGGAGTTGACCCGATGCTCGCCGTTGGTGGCAGTGTCACGGGCCTTGCAACAGGACCCGGCGGTACACCGCTAGCAGAAGGAACGTATGTCAACGCGACTGCTTTTGACGCTCACGGGAAACCGCGCGGCTCATCGGACTGGTCTGCCGGGTCTGACAACGGGACGTTCAGGATTCTCGGGCTGCCGACAGGTTCTTATCGTCTCTACTTCTCGGCGTGGACTCCGCAAGGCAGACTCGCCACGTGGTGGCAAGGCGCACAAGACTTGACGAGCGCGACGCCGGTGAACGTCACGGCAGGTGCCGCGACCACCATCAACCCGCAACTAGCCGAGATGGGGAAGATCTCCGGCACCGTGCGAGGGCCAAATGGTGCCCCGCTTGAGGCGGGAAGTTACGTGAGTGTGACGGCCTACCGCGCTGACGACCAAAATGCTGACGACTGGGACGCGGATGTTGAGGACGACGGGTCGTACACGTTGTCTGGCTTGGAGCCCGGACAGTACAAGCTGGAGTTCAGGTCCAATCGCTATCTGGACTCCTGGTGGCAGAACGCCGCGAACTTCGAGACCGCGACGATCGTGCAGGTGGGTGCTGGTGGCAGCGTCACAGAGATCAGCCCAAACCTGGCAATCGCCGGCTCCATCACAGGAACTGTCACCGGGCCTAACGGTTCGCCCCTCGACCCAGCGGCCGCTATCTACGTTGAGGCATACGACAGCGATGGCGAGTACGTCACGGATGCCCCTGTTAAAACGGACGGCACCTATCAACTGGGTGGCCTCACAACAGGGGACTACCGGCTTCACTTCTCCAGCTATGGGTCAGCCACGCCAGGATACCTGGCGACGTGGTGGAACCATGCCCAGAGCCTGGAGACTGCGACCCCGGTTCATGTGGTGACAGGTGCAGCGACGCCTGGCATTGACGCCGAGCTCGCGCAGGGCGGATCCATCAGCGGAACCGTTCACAACGCGCAGGGCGGAGCTGTCAGCGGCAACGGCGATGTCAGCGTTTACGACGCCTCCGGGAAGTTTGTTCGCAGCTCTTCAATTAACGCGAGTGGTTCGTTCACCTTGACCGATCTGGCATCCGGTGACTACCGACTGGAGTTTGATTTCTGGGCCGCCACGGGATCCGCTCTTCACGGCTGGTGGCAGAACGCCACGAACCTGCAGACAGCTACAACGATCCATGTCGATGAAGGCGAGTCGATCACCGGTATCAACGCGAACCTGAGCGCGATTGTCGGCCCAGAGGCTGGGATGATTTCCGGCACGGTCCACGGACCGGCTGGGGCTGCATTGTTGCCCCATTCCGAGGGTTACGTGTTCGTGTACGACACGGGCGGCCACTATGTCGCAAGGACGTATTACGACGCGGACGGACAGTTCGCGCTTGCCGAGACTGACGACGGTTCCACTCTCGCCGATGGTACGTACGTGCTTCGATTTGAGCCATACGACGACAACTATCAGGCACAGTGGTGGAAGAACGCGACAAGCCGGGGGACCGCAACGACGGTGACTCTGTCTGGTGGGGTTCCTGTAACCGGGATCAACCCGAACCTCGCACTGTGGGATGCACCAACGGCACCAGATGTCCCGACCAGCTTGACTGCCACTACGAGCAACCAGCAGGCCCGCCTGGCGTGGAACGCACCCGCTGATGACGGTGGTTCGGCAATCAACAACTACCGAATCCAGTATTCGGTGGGCGGTGGCGCTTGGACTACCTTCGCTCACGGCGCATCGCCAGCGACGTCGGCGACTGTGACCGGGCTGACGAACGGATCCAGCTACCGCTTCAGAGTGGCCGCTGTCAATGCCTCGGGTACGGGTGGGAACTCCTCGATCACTGAGCCGGTGACACCACAATCGGCGGTCGCACAAGTTCCGGCGGCTCCGACCGGTTTGGTGGCAACGGCTGGCAATGGCTCCGCCACGGTCGCCTTCACACCTGGTAATAGCAATGGTGCTGCTATCACGAACTACCAGTACTCCACTAATGGTGGTGTGACCTGGACGGCATTCTCACCAGCGATCACGACCAGTCCGGTCACGATCACGGGCTTGCCGAACGACGCGGATGTAGCTTTCCGACTTCGGGCGGTGAACAGTGTGGGGGCTGGAGTTGCCTCCGCAACATCGAATGTTGTCCGGCCCACCGCCCCGGTTGTGCCTCCGGCACCGCCAGCACCACCTGCACCTCCGGCACCGCCAGCACCACCGGCGGCCCCAGTGCGGCAGGCCGTGGTTGGCGCAACACCACCGGCAAAGGCGAAGGCGAAGAGTAAGAAGCCGATCGCCCTGGCCACGACGACCACCAGCGGTGCGTCGATCAAGTGGAAGTCGCAGACCCCCAAGGTCTGCAAGATTAAGAAGGGCAAGCTGGTCATGACTGGCAAGCGCGGGAAGTGCAAAATCATCGGTACAGCACCCGCTGTGGGCAACGCCGCTGCGTTCTCCCAGACGTATGCAGTGCGTGTGAAATAGCCGTTCGCACGCTCGCGACAGAGCCGCTCGTTCAGCCGAATGAGTAGCCTGCGCGAGCGTGCGGACGCGCTAGCGTCTGCCCCATGTCAGGTTCCCACGGGTCGCGCCGCGCGGTGACCGCCTCAACGAGTGGAACCGAAGGCCCACCTGCAGACGACCTCAAGCTGCGGGCCAGAATCCCAAAGCCCGCCCAGTGGGGCCTGGTCCTTGTCCTCGCTTCAGCCGTCATGCTGATCCCCGGAGCGGCTGAACCGCACCCTCTCATCAAAGCCGCCATCGCAGCACTCGGCGCCGCCCTGATCCTGAGCTGCCCGCGGACATTTCGGATCGCGCCGAGCATCGCCTGGCTCGTCGCTGCAGCCGGTTCCGTTCTCTTCGTTGCCGCGCTGTTCTCCGCGACTCCGCTGAGCGCGATCGCAGGGCGCTACCCGCGATACGAAGGTGTCTGGGTCATCGCGGTCTACGTTGGCTGTTTGGCCGCTGGCGCGCGCCTTCGCTCTTGGCGCGGCACGGCCCACACAGTTACGGTGGCCATGAGCCTCATCGCGATCGTCGTGTTCGCGGTGTCTGTGATCCAGCAGCTTGGCCCGAGTGATGGCTGTCTCTTATACACATCT
>DMNR01000243.1 GCA_003452655.1 Actinomycetota bacterium
GATCGCCTTCGCCGTTCGCGCCGAGACCCCGGCCGCTGCCTCCGACTGACTAACGTCGGGGCATCCACCGTCGAGGGGCACGGTCGTGTACGGCGCCTTCTTGGAGCGCTGTCGCCTGGGGCGCTGCGATTCGGAGCACTCGCTTCAGGTCGAGTCGGTAACAACGTCCGCGATCGCCTCATCGGGCTCTGAACTGGGGAAACGTCGCCAAGGCCATTGAGCTTATGCGGCGTCCAGGCACACATTGGGGCACAAGGCTGCTCTCATGGTAGGCGTGGTGAGTACTCCCTGCAGGGCGTCGTGCTCGGCGCCCAGGCATTGAGGGGTGTGGTCCACGGGGTACTGGACGACGCTTGACTTGGTGCAGGACAGGCCTCGGCCGCGGGACCAAACGACCAACATCCACGGGGATCGGATCCCTAGCCCCGCATGGGTCGCCCCAGCATCGCGTGCGTGCACCAACGTTGTCGTGCTCGCGCCGACTGCGGGTCGGCCGGCAACCTGCTCCTCTGCGGAAGGATCTTGGGGGGGATTCCCACACCCGGGCCTGGCTGATGTTGCAGCGCCGGATATCGTGAATGCGGCCGAGCCTTTGGAGGAATCATGACGCGTTGGTGGAAGTGTGATCTGCAGGTAGCGACCCCGGGGGAACCGCGCTTCGACCGTTGTTCCACGTCATGGGATCTCAGGGAGCAAGGGGGGCGAGAGGCTGCCGCCGACGACTACATGCGAGCCGTCGTGGCAGCAGGAGTGGAGGTGATCGGGCTCGCCGACCACAACTCGGCGTCCTGGGTAGACACGATGGTCGAGGCAGGCAAACGGCACGGGATAACGGTCTTCCCGGGTGTAGAAGTAACCACGGGAACAGGGTCAGATGGCGCCCACCTCATCATCTTGGGGGACCCGTCCGTTACAGGCGCCGATCTCGATCGAGTCATGACGCAAGCTTGCGGATTCGATTTCGATCACCCGCCGTTCAACCCGTCCCGTCCGGCCGACCCTGCCTCGGCACCCAAGACTGCCTTTCAGATTCTTGATAGTCTCCCCCCGGGCTATGTGGTTATTGCACCCCACGTTTTCGGCGAGAATGGGCTCGCAAGCGCCAAAACCGCCAAAGGCACGATCCGCTGGAAGGTTCTTCACCACGACCGACTGGGCGCGCTCGACGTTGGCGACCTGGCCAACGAACCCAATCGGGACAGTTTCAAAGAAGGCTTTGTAAATCGCACACTGACAGACTTTCCGTGTTTGACGAGAATTCCCTTCGTTTCGACCAGCGACGCCTACTCTCTCGACTCGATCGGTAAGCGTTTCACATGGATCAGGCTTGAATCACCGACGATTGAAGGGCTCCGACAGGCCTTCTTGGACTATGAGGCCCGCATCGCCTGTGACTGGGATCCGCGATTTGCGAGAACTGAAAGAACTCCAAACGTAGTTGACCATGCTTGGGTCGAACGGATTAGGATAGAGCGTGCAACCACGGTTCGGCAATCACTAGAGATCACCTTCAATCCTCGGCTCAACATCCTCATCGGAGGCCGAGGGTCAGGAAAGTCGACTGTCGTTGTTGGTCTGCGATCTCTATATGGAGATTCCGGGTCTCTCCCGTCGCAGATAGAAGCGGAAGCTAACAATTTCCGAGACAATGTTCTTCAAGACGCACAAATTGATGGCGTTCATCATTTGGCTCACAGCGGAGAAGGGCAGGCCGCCAGCTGGACTCGCGAGTCTGGCAGCTTGACGCAAACGGATGAGGGCACGAAGGTCGGGACTAGTTTCGGCGTCCGCGTGGTGAGCCAAAAGGAACTCTTTGAGCGCGCGGCAGTCACGGCGAATGATCCACATGCGGCCTCGCGGAGTCTGTTGTCCCTAGTGGACGAGGCACTGAAGGCTGAGGGTGTATCGGAAGGCAGCCGGCCGGGGGATCACGCACGTGTCGAGAAGTTAAGGGCTGAGTGGGTGTCAGCGGCGATGCGGCTCCAACAGGAGGAAGTGGCAACGGCTCGCCGAGAGCAAGTCGCATCGCGAGTGCAGGAGCTGACCCGTCAGGTGGCGGCGTTTGACAGCGAATCATCCCGCTTGCGACGTGAGACCAATGATCTGTGGCTTGAGGAGGCAGCAAACTTTGAGGCTGAAATTGGTGCCGCGGGGGAGGCGATCGAATACCTGGTGCAGCAGGCCCAGCAGATTGGGTCTGGGAGCGCTCGCGTCTCGGACACGCAAGCCGACGACCCCCCTCAGCGGCCGCGTGCCCCTAGAGACGATGTTCGCGCTGTCCTGAAACGAATGCTCCAATCCGTAGGGCAAGCCGCTGCGCTCGCACGTGAGGAACTGGCTCAAGTCGAAAGTCAGGCTCAAACTTCACCTTGGCGGGATCGCGTTCGTGCGGCTGAGGATGACGCTCGCGCATACACCAGCGAACTGGCCGCGATGGGCTTGGATCTCTCGGCTTACGAAGCCGTACGGTCTCGACATGCTTCCGAGGTGGCTGACCTTCGTGACCTAGATATGCGCATTGCCCAGCTCCCCGGTTTGGAGA
This sequence comes from Actinomycetota bacterium, assembly GCA_003452655.1. Lineage (GTDB taxonomy): Bacteria > Actinomycetota > Actinomycetes > S36-B12 > UBA10799 > UBA10799. Next base: position 2,543 of record DMNR01000243.1, read on the forward strand.
GTGCCCGAGAGACTGCCTGGGCACAGCTGCAGGAGCATCTGGCTCGCCACAAAGCGGCGCGAATGGGCCTCCTTTCTGAGATCGCCGGTCGCAGCGGAATGCTCAGATTTGGGGTTTCAGACAAGGCGGACCTCACGGATTGGGTCACAAGAATTCGAGAATTGCTGAGTCTGAGGTCGGACGGTTTCGTTGAGGAAGTTCCCGCTTTGGCCAGATGGATTTGGAACTCGGGTGACCCTGAGCGCGAGGTGTCGTGGCGGCAAGCATGCATCAGTGGCCAGTTCGAGGAATTATCACGCCAAGCGGGACTTCGACAAGCCTGGGCGGCCCGTCTTGCGGGGCTTGATGCAATGATTCGGACGCGATTGGCGTCTGAGGTCCCATTCGAAACAGTGTCAATGGAGTTCCTTCGTGACGAAAATGACCCGAGCTCCTGGGAGCCCTTGACCTCGGGGTCTCCCGGTCAGCGAAGCGCCGCCATGCTGAGCTTCATGCTGCACCATGGAAGCCTGCCTCTCGTTCTTGATCAACCTGAAGATGACCTTGATACCGAGTGGATCAGCCAGCTTGTCGTTCGGCAGCTACGAAAGAGCCGTTGGTCACGTCAGGTTATCGTCGTTACCCACAACGCAAACATTCCAGTTAATGCAGACGCGGAGAGGGTAATTGTCTTGGAGAACCGCGGAGGTGGCATTCGTGTTCGTAGCAGTGTGGTGCACGACGAGGAAATACAGCACTGTGGACCCGTTGAAGTGGGATTTGTGCGCGAGGACATCCAACAAATAATGGAAGGCGGAGTCGAGGCATTCGTGCGGCGCGAGAAGCGATACAACAACGAGCTGAATTCCTACAGAGCGGCTCTGCAGCGCGCTACTGCCAAGGAGGTAGAGGCAACGACTTAAGCGACGGCACGCCCGCCGCCGCTGGGGTCCTGCTTGTCTCCTTGTCGCTTTGAGCCGGGATCGCCTTCGCTGTTCGCGCCGAATCGCCAGCCGTTGCGTCTGATTGACGCGGTGCGATCGATGACACGCTCACTCACGCTGCGCCCGACTGATCCTGCGGTGCCTCACTCTTCGGCGTCCGGGCAGGCTTACGCGGTCGTCGGCGCTGGCGAGGTCGACCCGGGGGACACCAC
>DMNR01000447.1:0-5759 GCA_003452655.1 Actinomycetota bacterium
TATCGAGCGCACCCACCGTGGCTGTGCCAACAGTCGGAATGATATGGGATGCCGCAGCTCTCGCAGATCAGAGCGGACGAGCTGTCGATAGTCAGGAAGCAGTAGGGGCACGACGCTACGAGCTGCTCGTCACTCATCAGACGATCTCCTGCTGAATGGTGACTGTTGCCCTGGCAGTCTTCGGCAGGAGGAGAGACGGAGTACCAAGCGCACTGAGCCCTGAGGATACTACGCCCCGAGTGCGGCCGACCAAGCTGGCGCAGAGCCTTGGGTCGAGCGAAGGGCAGCTGGTCCTGGCCGTGACGACTATCTCGAGGGCCTCGTTGCGATCGCTGGGGTCGGCAGTCGACCATATTCACTCGTCGCTGATCATGCTCCACGTGAGTCTCCGAGCTGCTCGGCACCAACTGGAAATCCGATGAGGGCTATCAAGCCCGGCAGCACCCCCGTCTGAGTCTTCCACTGCAACACGCTGGCCGATCGAGAGTAGATTGAGTGATCATGGCGGATGGTGTGGCGTTTGGGTCGCGGTACATCCTGGGTGATGTACTCGGACGGGGTGCGATGGGACGCGTGTATCGGGCGTCCGTCCGCGACAGCGAGGACGCGGTGGCCGTAAAGGTGCTTCGCGACGACCTGTCGTCACAGCCGGACGTAGTGGCACGATTCATTCAGGAACGGCAGGTGCTGCGCGCCATTTCGAATCCCAATGTCGTGACGGTCCGCGATCTTGTCGTGGAAGGCGATCAACTCGGCATCGTCATGGATCTTGTCGAAGGGGGCAATCTTCGCACGGCAGTTCACTTCCCGATGTCCGCTGGTGAGGCGCTCGGTTTGGTGGAGCAGATCGCGAGCGGGCTGGCCGCGGATCATGCAGCAGGGGTCGTGCATCGGGATCTCAAGCCGGAGAACGTTCTCGCCGATCGCGATGCTGACGGTCGGTTGCTGCTTCGGCTCACGGACTTCGGCGTCTCAAGACTTGTGGGCCAAACGCTAACGAAGGTGACATCGCTCATTGGTACTCCGGGATACCTTGCTCCCGAAGTTGCCGCCGGTGAACGCCCCACGTCGGCTGCAGATGTCTACGCGCTGGGCGCCTTGCTCTACGAGATGTTGTGCGGCCGCGGACCGTTCGAGGCCGAGAACGTGCTAGCGCTGATTCGGGCACATGCCGAGGATCCACTTCCACGACCCCTCGGAATGCCTGACGAACTGTGGGCCTTGACCAGTTCTATGCTCGCTAAGGCGCCGGAGGGTAGGCCAACGGCTCAGCAGATTGCGATCGAAGCCGCACCTTTGGCGATGTTGGTCGGTGGCAGTGGATCGTTCGAGGTACCCGGTCCCCAGCCAACGGTGAACCGCCAAGTCCTGCCGACGGCCACCGATGGAACGGCGACGGAGGAGTCCCTTACATTGCTGCGTCGGGTGACAACGAACCCCAATGTGAGTGCGAGCGATGGCGTGACGGTTGTGGCTGGGGGTGGACGGAGTCGAAGTCGTCGAATGCCTGTGCTGGTGGTCGCGGCATTGGTGGCGTTCGTTTCGGGGTTGGCGGGGGTGTGGTTGGTGAATCGTCCGGCGGGTGGTGTCGCGGCATCGCCGGAATCGAGCTTGTATTCGTTTCCGCCAACTGTGTACCCGGGGGCGACGGTGTTGACGCGGCAGTGGGAGCTTGTTGGTACGGATGGTTCGTTGTTGCGTTCGACTGCGGTCCTGACGAACTCCGGGACCGAACCAGCGAAGGGAGATCACTTCGAGGTTATTCCGAAGAGCGTTGCGGATGATGTTGATCTGGTCAGGTTCACGCCGGCACCGGACGAGATCGTCCAACGCGACCCCGTCGTGCGGTACAGCTTGGATGGGCTTGCACCCGCCGCTCAGGTGACGATCTCCTGGGAGGTTTCGATACCCGCGGACGGCAACACTGCGGAGCGGTTGCGGTCCCTCGCCAGGGATCAGCAGCAAGCAGCGCAGGAGTTCACGGCGACGATGCCAGCCGCCAGTCTGCTCGAGTTGGCGTCGATGTCGATCAACCCATCGACGTTGACGCTGGACCCGGGTTTGACCCGCTTGCTGGTGGTGACCGGGGAGATGTCCGACGGAAGTGTCGCCGGACCGGAAGTGCTCGCCGGGATCTCGTGGACATCGTCGAACACAGCGGTCGCGACGGTCGACCAGGCCGGCTCCGTCAGTGCGCTGGCGGGTGGGGCTATCACCATCACCGCGCAGGCGGGCGCTATTTCAGTCACCGCTGATGTCACCGTTAACGGGCTTGTCAGCGCGGCGGACAACGCGGTCGCGACCCTCACCCTGGTGCCTGCCTCCGGGCAATCTGTCACGGCCACCACTCGGCCGCCAGTGGCCGCGCCACCTTCCACAGTGGCGCCCTCGACGACGAGACCTGTCACGGCCACTACCCGGCCACCTTCGACCAGCGCATCGGCCACGACGCCCCCGCCCACGACGACCGGACCGACGGCACCAGCGGCACCGTCGATCAGCGGCAACGTGAACGGCACGGCGATCGCCTGGTCGTGGTCCGTGTCGAGCACCGGAAACCGGCCTCTCCAACGCTACGACGTGTTTCTCAACGGTGGCCTGGTCCAACAGGGCACCCAAACCACCTTTGCACAGAGCGGCAACTACTCCACCACGTACACGCTCCAAGTCATCGTCTACAACTCTGCGGGCTTGACGGCCCAAGCGTCACTTCAACGCAGCACCGGTGCAGCACCAACGCCGACGAGGACGATTCAGACCTTCATGGCGGGGCCTGCGGCCAGTGCACCTTTTCCTAATGCCAACTACGTTGGCATCAGTGGACAGAACTTCACCCCGGGTGCGTCGCTTCAGGTGCTGTGTGAAGGTTCGCCTACCTGGTACAACCTCGGCAACGCGGACAGCAGCGGCAGTTTCTCCAAGCAGGCGTTGTGCTGGCACACACCTGGGACCCCGCAAGGGATCACGGTTCGCGACGGATCGGGTCAAGCCTCAGCGACGAGCAGCTGGTAGGGGACTCGCGCTTGAGTGAGCGTTTGGACCTTGCACCCGTTGCCGGTATGGCGCGCCGGCGGACTTGCCCAGGGCCGGTATCCGGTATAGGGGAGTCGGCCTGACCTTCGGAGATACTCAATTAGGCAGTGGTTTGCGATGTGTCGTTGGCGCCCGACATTGCACAGACCATCTGTGCACAACTCTCGGGTCGGCAACTCGGCAGCTCGCGCGCCAAGGTGCAACTCAGCTGCTGAACAATTCCGACGAGCTGGTGAGCTGAGTCGGAGCTGGCACGCGGTAGGAGCCTTGCGAGGAGTTCGTCGAGATGCATCTGAGGTCCTGATTGGGTCCGGACTACGGGTCGAGCACTTCGAAGGGCGAGTTCGATCTCCGCAAACTCCGGGTGGGTCCGGCTCAGCGTGACCACTCTGACCACGTGAGCGCTCAGGATCTGTTCCGCTGGCATGGCCGTCGCAAGTTCACCTTCCAGCGCGATCGCCAGGCCCGGATAGAACTCGGCGAGAATGGCATCGCCGATATCGCGAGTCGTGCCTACGTACTTGCCGATCATTGCCTCGGACAGGCCGGTGCGGTCGCTGAGCACCGCGAGGCTGAGTCGTTGGAAGCCATTCGCAGCGATCTCCTCGCTGGCGACGTGCAGCACAAGTCGGTGAATGTTTCGCACGGGCTGATTGACGACACGTTCACGCCAGGCCGAAAAGACTCGTCGCTCAAACGTGTCGGTTGCGGACGCTTCGAGGTCGTGGCCGCGGGTGGTGGTCATTGTCATCAACACCGTGAGGAGCACGTTCACGGCGATGTCGGTGATGCCAGCTTCGCCGAGGCTGAAGCCGTCAGCGACGATCTCCAGAGCTCTGGCGACTTCTTCCGGGGTAAACAGGTTCCGCGGGGTCACTCCGAGGTCGAGCAAGGATTGGACGAGTGGAACCCACGCCGAGGGTGTCGCAAGCGCCTTCGAAGAACCAGCATCCAATACCCGCGCAATGAACGCGGCTCTTCCAGGCCGGCCAATGCGGCGACGCTCTAGACCCGAGTGGACAAGGCTGGCCACAGCCCTTCGTACGTCACCGTCGGCGGCGTCGAGCGGCGCCCTCGGTGGTACATCGGAGGCCGCGGCGTCGAGAGCCGCAAGGTGCTGAGTGAGTGCTGCTGTGTAGTCAGTGGCTGTTGGGAACTGGTCGTAGAACGTTCTACGCGAAAGCCTTGCGGCAGCACTCACGTTGACAGCTGTCAGCGATCGAAACAACGCTCCACCGTCGCTCGTTGCCAGAAGTGCTGTCCCGGCCTCAAGCAGCCGCTCACGAGCTGTCGAACTTCCGCCTTCAGTCTTTGATGGCACTTCTTAGGTCTCCTGGCATCCAGCTCAGCCCGTAGGAGCCGGATTGATGGGACTTTACATTGATGTGCACTACGCCGACGTCGATGCTCGTTGAATTTCACGTTGGCGTGTAGCAAAGTCCTCTCGGTAGGGCAGCAGTCGAGCTGCCACCTTGAGATAGGGAGTACCAAACCATGTTGCAGATGAACCCAGAGGACCTGCTTCGGCTTCGGTCGGTGTTCGACACCCAATCGGAGGCCGTCGTCACGTTGCAGAGCACCGTTCAAGGAGCCATTGACGGAACCGTGTGGGAGAGCCCGGCAGCGAATGAGTTTCGCAACCTCTGGCAGGGTGAGTTCGTTCCGGCGTTGAACAACCTGCGCGACGCTTTGTCCCGTGCCGCCTCCGGCGTACAGAACAGCCACGACAAGGTTGTCGACGCGAACCGCGCCATCTGATCCGATGTTGGCTAACCCGGAGGAGTTGCGCGGAGTTGCCAGGTCTCTTCGTTCGACCAGGGGGAGTCTGGACAGCGACCACGCCGCCTTGCAGCGAGCGGGCGCAGTGTTCAATTCGTGGCGAGGGCCGGCAGCGGATGACGTTCGGTCGACCCTCGCCCCGATCTGTCTGAACAGCATGCTGATGGTGACCCGTGATCTCGACGACCTGGCCACGATGCTTGACCGTGCCGCAGATGAGCTTGGCCAACGGTTGTCGAAGATCAGGGCGATTGATGCCAATGCCCGACACTGGTTCGCAAGCCAACAACCACCACCTGACGGCACGCTGCCACGCTGGGAGAGCGAATGGTGGAAGTACCGTCCAGGCCGGTTCCCTCCGTCGGGTGATTCCGCTTGGCTGGAGGCGGGTCCGTATCTGCGTGCTCGCGGAGTGAGCGTCTAGTGGCCAAGATTCAGATCGACTTCGACCAGGTGATGCGTTTCGGAGGCCTGCACGGTGATATCGGCCGATCGATTGATGCCCAACGGAACGTGTTTCGAGGGGATTCGAACCACCTTGATCAGGTGATGGCAGCGTTCGGCCTGGCGCGAGCCCCTGGGGGCACAACGTTCCAAGGAATGTCAATCGCCGGCGCGATGGGCGATGCCGATGCCCGTGCCGGGCGCGTGGCCCACACCCTGCTGACGAGCTCAAACAAGATCTTCAACTACGCAGGCGCGAACCAGGCAATCGACTCGCACTTCAACTGGGGCGGGAGCGTCGCTCGAGCCTTCTGGGGGCCGATGACCGGCCCGTTCGGTTCACATCTTGCTGGAATGTTCGGTGGCGAACTTGCCGGCAAGGTCGCCACCGGTGTCGTGTGGGGCGTCCGGATGTCGAGAGGCCTCAGCGTCCTGGTGCCGGTCTTCGCCGGTGTCACCGGGGTCCTCGATCTTGTCGATGCCTACTCGGGCATTCGCGATGC
>DMNR01000447.1:5842-7468 GCA_003452655.1 Actinomycetota bacterium
CTACCGACAAGGTGATTCGCGACGTCGTGTTCGCCACTGCCGGGGAGCTTCGTAACGCGCTTACGAACGTGGTTCACAACCTGACCCGCCCCCTCAATCTCGTCCCGACTAGCTCGGCGGCGCCCGGTTGGGTGATCTCTATGCCAGGAGCGGTCTTGTCGCCGGGTGGCGCTTTGCAGGGCTCTGGGCCAACATTGCAGGGTGGCTCCACTGCGCCACTTCAGGGACCATCGCAGGCACCGAACGGCCCTTCGCCTTCACCTTCAGCGGCTCCGGCAACCACCGTGCCGAAGGGTGTTCTTCCGGACTCTCAGCGGAGTTGGGAGGATGCGCAGCGCGCATACGATCAGAAGGTGCCTGGCTACGTAGCCGCAAACCTGATGTATGACGACACTCTTCCCACGATTGGCGAGAATCGTTATCAATGTGTGTCCTGGGCTTGGTTCCGTATGAGAGAGCTCGGATACGAAGGCCCGCGCATCCAGGGGTGGGGTGGCGTTCTGGCTGGATACTTGGGCGGCTCCGTCAGTACAGAGCCGAAGCTAGGGGCTGTGGTCTCGTCCTCGGGACACGTGTTCGTGGTGGAGGAACTGGAAAGAGATTCGACAGGCAGGGTGACCCGGGCGCGCTACTCGGAAATGAACTCGGGCCAACACGCCGATGGAACAGACGCACCTGACGGCGGCTCCATCGTTGCGTCCGCCGACGAGTTTCGAAGCGACAATTGGATCGAATTGAAGCCCGATGGCACCTTCCAGCGGGTGGGTGAGCAGGAGACACTGGTTATCTTCAATCCCGACTACCCCTGGTGAGTTGAATAGGGAGTCGTTGCCCACGTCGAACGGCGGTCAGGTTGCTGTTGGGTGCCTTTCCAGGCCGCAGGCGGTTCCCGTCCGTTGATGGCCAGGTGCGGGCCACCGCGTAGCGAATGGTATAGCCCGATGACGGCTTCGGCGACGCGCTGGGCATGGAAACCGACGGAGTCCGAGTGTGCTGGTGTCCGGTCGACGCGCCACCGCCGTTGCAGAGTCGGCGCGGGCAACTCGAGTTGGCCGCTGACTCCCACACCATGTGATTGGACTCATCTCTGAACAACACCCGTCGGCGACGCGGGCCTTCCAGCGGCGCCTCTCCACATCGTCAAGTCCCGAGCGATCGGCAGTTCACAACCCGGCCAGTCGTGGTTGCAGTCGAACCGGCCGGGTCAGCTCCGGCAACTACAACTACACTCCGGGGCTGTCGGTTCTTCGGTCGACGAATGGATGGTCTAGGTGAGGGATTTCGAGGCGGGGACCTCATCTGCGGCACAACGCACGTTGGCTGTCTTTGCTCGACGACGTGACGCTTCAGCGCTCTGTGGGTCGCGATGACTCGGCAGTTCGTCGGGTACCGGGATGCGATCCAAGTCGGTGAGGGTGGTTTGGGGAGTGTCTATCGGGCGGTGCGCGAGTCGACCGGTTCTGTCGTGGCGCTCAAGGAGCTCCGCGAGGTTGGGGTCGGCTCGCCCGTTTGGCACCGCGCGCGGCGTGAACTTGATGCGATGCTGCGTCTGCGTGGTCATCCTCATGTGGTCTACGTGGAAGAGATCATCGAGGGACCACTCGGTCCGTGCCTGGTGATGGAGTT
>DMNR01000447.1:7577-8661 GCA_003452655.1 Actinomycetota bacterium
GATGGACCGGCTGACCGCAGCAGGCTCGCTGACGGCTCCGGAGTTGGTGCTGGTCGGTCAGCATGTGTCGCAGGCCTTGGTGGCCGCGCATCGGTTGGGGATCGTGCATCGTGATGTGAAGCCGCACAACCTTCTGGTCGGAGCGTTTGGACAAGTGAAGGTGTGCGACTTCGGGATCGCCGCGCTCACCCGCGGTGCCGGTGGGCGGACGCAGACGCAGGCGATGACGTTGGCCTATGCGAGCCCGGAAGAGCTCGACGGTGCCGACGAGGTCGGTCCGCCAGCCGATGTGTACTCGTTCGGTGCGACGTTGCTGCATCTGGCGACCGGCCACCGCCCTTCGTTTCGAGAACGGATGGGGGCAGCGTCAGGCGAGCAGCTTCAGGCGGTCGACGACGACCGTGTGTTGGGTGAGGTATTGACGGCGGTTCGCGGCTGCTTGTTCCATGACCCGGTCAGCCGGCCGACGATGATCGATCTCGTCGCCGTGTTCGATCGAGCGGCCGCAGCGCTCGGCCCGCGGCGGCTCGCCCAATTGGCAGCAGACGACCTCGAGGTCACCGTCGAGCATGACGGAGGCGATGCCGCCGTCGAACTGGGCCATCCCACCGGTTCGCCAGTGCTCGTCGACGAGCCGACGACGCTGGGCGGGCAGGATGACGCGGTCGGGTCAGACGACCCACAGTCAGGCGCAACCGTGATCCGCGCCGACAACAATTCGACGGTCATGCGAACGGCGACGCCGGCCGCAGCTCCAGATTCCGATTCGTCGCCCGCTAACACCGATGCCCCCCACGTGCCAGTGCGACGGCGGGCCCTAATCGCGGGGGTGGTGGCAGCGGTAGCGTTCGTGGTGGCAGCGGCGGCGTTCCTGGTGATCACCAACTCGGGTGACGACAACCGACTCACGAGTTCGTGTGGAACTGAGCAGCGAGTACCGTGCAGGGTCACCACACTCACCGGCCACACCAGCATCGTGACTTCCGTGGCATACAGTGCGGATGGCAGCCGCATCGTCACTGGTAGCGATGATGGCACGGCGATCGTGTGGAACGCTGCTTCCGGCAACCAACTGACCACGCTC
>DMNR01000447.1:8701-9064 GCA_003452655.1 Actinomycetota bacterium
GTTGACTCGGTGGCGTACAGTCCGAATGGCAGCCGCATCGTCACTGGCAGCAGGGATGGCACGGCGATCGTGCGGGACGCTGCTTCCGGCAACGAACTGTTCACGATTTTCGGCCACACCGACCCGGTGACTTCGGTGGTGTACAGTGCGAACGGCAGCAGCATCGTCGGCATCAATGGTGGTACGGCGATCGTGTGGGATGCCACCATCGGCAATCAACTCACCGAACTGCATCCATCATCTACCAGCCTCGGCATCGTGACCTCGGTGGCAATCAGTCCGGATGGCAACCGCATCGTCACTGGTACCCACGGTGGTTCGGTGATCCTATGGGCTGGCTCCGGCAACCAACTGACCACGCTC
>DMNR01000447.1:9189-10075 GCA_003452655.1 Actinomycetota bacterium
GTTGACTCGGTGGCGTACAGTCCGGACGGCAGCCGCATCGTCACTGGTTGCGATGATGGCACGGCGATCGTGTGGTGGGCCGCCACCGGCAACCAATTGACCGCGCTCACGGGCCACGCCGACGGTGTCACGTCGGTGGCATTTAGTCCGGACGGCAGCCGCATCGTCACTGGTAGCGATGATGGTCGGGCGATCGTGTGGGACGCTGCGACTGGCGACCGATTGACCGCGCTCACGGGCCACGTCGACGGTGTCACGTCGGTGGCATTTAGTCCGGACGGCAGCCGCATCGTCACTGGTGGCGATGATGGTACGGCGATCGTGTGGGACGTGAGTGCGCTGTGACTGGGGGAGTTGCGAAGCATTCCCCTGTCGACACTGTGGACGGCGGCCTTCGTCGGCTCCGCGACGGGCCGCCCACCGGTGGTGAGTTCAAGGCAGGTCGGCGAACGAGTACGAGAACGGCAACGGGGAGAGCGGAATGACGGTGGTGTTCCCCGGCTACCGGGATGCGGTCCAGATCGGTGAGGGTGGTCTGGGGAAGGTGTTTCGGGCGGTGCGCGAATCGACTGGTGGTGTCGTCGCGATCAAGGAGCTCCGCGATGTTGGGGTCGGGTCGCCGGTGTGGCACAGGGCCCGGCGTGAACTCGAGGTCTTGTTGCGGTTGCGTGGTCATCCGAACGTGATCTACGTGGAGGAGATCATCGAGGGGCCGATCGGTCCGTGCCTGGTGATGGAGTTTGCGCCCGGCGGTACGGTGATGGACCGGTTGGCGGGTGGGCCGTTGTGTGGTCCGGAGCTTGTGTTGGTCGGTCAACAGGTGTGCGACGCGTTGGTGTCGGCACACGAGTTAGGGATCGTTCACCGTGACATCAAGCCGCACAAC
>DMNR01000440.1:0-3443 GCA_003452655.1 Actinomycetota bacterium
CGGCTATGTCGGCGCCGGCACGGTCGAGTTCATCGTGAACCAGGACGGCACTTTCTACTTCATGGAGATGAACACGCGACTGCAGGTCGAGCACCCGGTCACTGAGGCTGTCACGGGACTCGATCTCGTCGCGTGGCAGCTCCAGGTTGCCAGCGGTAACCGGCTCCCGATGCCGCAGGAGGCGATCGCACGGTTCGGCCATGCGATTGAGGTCCGGCTCTATGCAGAGGACCCGGCGAACAACTACCTGCCGAGCACCGGGCGGCTGGCGGCCTTCGGAATCTCGCCTTCTCGGGCACCGCACTGCCGGGAAGACTCCGGCTTCGCCGCCGGAGATGAGGTCAGCCCGTACTACGACCCCATGCTTTCCAAGATCATCAGTCATGCCCCGGACCGATCTCGTGCGACGCACAAGCTAGCCGCGAACTTGAGGGCTCGCGATATCGCCGGTGTCCTTACTAATCGCGAGTCGCTGGTTGCGATTTTGGAATCAGACGAATTCGCCAGTGGCGAGACGACGACGGACTTCCTGGATCGCTATCCGCAGCTGCTCTGCCTACCAGTGGTCGCGGAACCAGCCCGCGAGCGTGCTCTCATTGCCGCCACGCTGGGTCGCGAGGCAATCAGCCAAGAAGCCGCTGCCTGGAACACGATTGCCCCGGTCGGCTGGCGAAACATCTCCTCCGTACCGCAGCGGGCCGATTGGAGTTTCACTCTCAGCGGCGAGACGGTCGATGCCGCAATCGTCAGATGGCCTGAGGGCGGGGACGCGGGGCTGGTTGCGATTCGTCCCTCGGATCCCGCTGCCGGTTGGAGCGGTCCCGTGAGCGGGGACTCCTACCGCGTCGACGTGCTCGAGACAATTCAGCCGATTGAGAGTCGAGTACAACGGATCCGCATTCGACTTTCGCTGAACGGACTCGCGCGCGAGTACACAGTCTCGCTCGACGGGGACCTGGCCTGGGTCGGCGACGGGATCGATTCGCAGACGTTCCGACTCCTACCCCGCTTCGCCGACCTTGACCTCGCGGCGGCAGGTGGTGGACCCGCTGCCCCGGTTCCCGGAACGGTGGTGTCTGTCGAGGTTGCGACCGGCGATGAGGTCGCCGAAGGCCAGACGCTGGTTGTTCTTGAAGCCATGAAGATGGAGCATCGGATTACGGCGGCCGCTGTTGGAGTGGTTGATGAGGTGCTCGTTAATCCCGGGGACTCTGTGGATGCTCACCAAGTACTCGTGACCCTGCAATGACCACCCCCTGGATTCTTAACCCGCGACCCGAGGAGAACTGACATGACCGAGATGAAGCGGCCGGTCCGGATTGCCAACTGCAGTGGCTTTTTTGGCGATCGCCTTGCGGCAGCGGAGGAGATGGTGGATGGCGGTCCGATTGACGTCCTCACCGGCGACTGGCTTGCAGAACTTACGATGTTGATCTTGGCGCGTCAACGGCTCAAAGCCGGTGAAGGGTCGGGGTGGGCTAGGACGTTTGCGAAGCAAATGGAACAAGTCCTCGGAACCTGCCTCGAACGCGGCATCAAGGTTGTCTCGAACGCCGGGGGGTTAGATCCGGAGGGCTGCGCTGCTGCGATTCGGGCGAAGGCCGATGAGATGGGATTGGGCCAAGTAAAGATCGCCTACGTCACCGGTGATGACCTCATGCCGAGGATCGATGAACTGCGCGGCACAGGTGAGCCGCTGCTGAACCTCGACACCGGCGAGGAACTCGACGCGCTGGGGTTCAATCCATTGACGGCCAACGCCTACATCGGTGCCCGAGGAATCACCGAGGCACTCAACGCCGGAGCGGACGTTGTCATCACCGGCCGTGTGACTGATGCCGCGCTAGCAATTGGACCGGCGGCCTGGTGGCATGGCTGGTCCTACGACGCGGCACTCGAGGGTGACGACACCCAGCTGGACGCGCTCGCCGGCGCACTTGTTGCGGGTCACGTCATCGAATGTGGCACGCAGGCAACCGGTGGCAACTACTCCTTCTTCAAGGACATCCCAGGTTTGGAGCATCCGGGCTTTCCGATCGCAGAGGTCGCCGCGGACGGATCGTGCGTGATCACCAAGCACGAGAACACCGGCGGTGAGGTTTCGGTCGGAACTGTTACCGCCCAATTGCTGTATGAACTTGGCGCACCCGCGTACTTGAATCCGGATGTCACTGCTCGATTCGATTCGATCGAATTGCGGCCAGACGGCGACAACAGAGTTCGCATCGGGCGGGTCCGTGGACAACGACCGCCGTCACGGCTCAAGGTTGCGATCAATACCCTCGGCGGATTCCGCAATACCGCAACGCTGGTCATCACGGGCCGCAGCGTTCACGCGAAGGCAGACCTCGCCTTGCGCACTATCGCGGGAATCACCCTGCAGGACGCTTTGGAGTACTACCCGAACCCGTCGACGCTGGCGAACATGTCGACGCTCGATGTTGCCGAACTGGACGTCCAACTGCTCGTCACAGGGCACAAGAATCCGGTCACGCTCTCCGACTCGCAGTCATTCCTTCGGATCAGCGTCAAGGACTCCGACCCGAAGAAGGTCGGTCGCGCCTTTACCTCGACCATTGTCGAATCCGCATTGGCAACGTACCCAGGGATGTTTCCGACTGCGCCGCCCGCCGAAGGCACACCGTTCGGTGTGTACTGGCCGAGTACCGTCGACTCGCGGCAAGTCAAGGTCATGGTCCACGTCGATGGCCTCGACCCCTTCGAGGTCTCGCCCGGAGGTTTCCAAGGCGACCACGAACAGGTCGTCGTCACGCAGCCAGAGGCAGCCCAGTACCGCGACGTTCCCGAGGCAAGCGCGGCACTTGTACCGCTGGGCGCACTCGTGGGGGCACGGTCGGGCGATAAGGGCGGTGCGGCGAATGTTGGATTCTGGGTGCCGGAGCTCGGCGACGGCCTCGCTGACTTGCGGTATTCCTGGTTCGAATCGTGGCTGACGGCGGATCGGGTTCGAGATCTTTTGCCCGAGGCAGACCCACTTGGTGTCGACCTCTATCGGCTGCCGAACCTGCGATCAATCAACGTGGTGATCCACGGGTTGCTGGGCCGGGGTGTGGCAGAGACGAGTCGGTTGGATCCTCAGGCGAAGGGGCTTGGAGAGCAGTTTCGTGCCCGACTCATTCGCCTGCCCAGCGACCTTATTCCTGACATCGCGCTCCCGCTTTCCGAGGATGTGGTGTAGCGATGGCAGGAGCTTCATCGGTCGCTACCGAAGTAGTGACGAGCTCAGAGCGTGACCCGCTGACGGAACGTGGGCGGCGTACGCGCGAGAACCTGCTCGTCGAAGCACGCAATGTGTTCGAACAGAAGGGGTACCCGGCGACCAGGATCAGCGACATTGCCGAGGCCGCGGGAGTTGCGCATGGAACGGTCTACACGTACTTCGAAGACAAGGCCGGGGTATTTCGGGCAGTAGTTGTGGAACT
>DMNR01000440.1:3761-3900 GCA_003452655.1 Actinomycetota bacterium
GGTCGACCGCATCGCCGAGGCAAACCGCAACTTCCTGGACAGCTACACGTCGCACTCGCGGCTGCTGGAAGTCGTCGAACAAGTCGGAACTACGGAAGTCGAATATCGCCTCTTGCTCGCGAACTTCCGGCAACGTTAT
>DMNR01000441.1:0-646 GCA_003452655.1 Actinomycetota bacterium
TCACGCCGAGCGCGGTGGCGAGGTGGGTTTTGCCGGTGCCGGGCGGGCCGAGGAGCACGACGTTGCGGGCCTCGGCGAGGAACGCCCCGGATGCGAGCGCGGCGACTTGTTGGCGGACAGCTGATTGGTGGTCCCAGTCGAAGTCGTCGAAGGTTTTTCGGGCCGGGAACCCGGCCCATCGGATGCGTTGCGTGGCGCCGGACGCGTTGCGGGCAGAGACTTCGCGTTCGAGCACGGCGGCGAGGTAGTCCTCGTGTGTCCATCCGGCGTCGCGGGCTTGGTCGGCGAGCCGCGCGGCGGCTTCGGTGATCCGTGGTGCTTTGAGCGCGGCGGCGAGGAAGTGGATCTGCTTGACCGCGTCCGACGGTGTCGGGTTCTTCGCAGCGACCATCAGGCGACCTGCCCGTCGATCGTGTCGAGCCCGAACGCCCGGTCGTAGTCGGCGAGATCACGGCCGAGGTGATCGTCGCCGGTGACGCGTGGTCGACTGAACTGTTCGCGCAGCGACCGGGCGACCTCGACGTGAGCGGGGTCGGTGACGGTCATCTGCCGGGCCCACACCCGCGGATGGTCGGCCACGACTCGGCCGTCGAGACGGACACGAACACGTTCGAGGTCGGCGGTGACGACGACCTGGCGGCCGATC
>DMNR01000441.1:775-1519 GCA_003452655.1 Actinomycetota bacterium
ACTGGCGGCAACGCCAACATCGCTGCCCGATCCGTGTCGACGAGATCGATCGGGCGGGCCTTGATCGTGCGCACCTCACGGCTGTTGGCGCGCTGGAGCCACTCGGCGAACTGGGCGTTGAAGTCGGCTGGCGAGTCGAAACTGCGACCCGGCATGAACGACGTCTCGAAGAACCCGTTGCGTCGTTCGACCACACCCTTGGACTCCGGGTCATATGGCTTGAGCTGATGCAGCCTGGTTGCCAACGTGCCGCAGAACTCGCCCACACCTCCAGCGAGTCGACCCCGGCGTCCGATCCCGGCTTCGTTGTCCCAGATCAACCGGCGTGGCACCCTGCCCAGGTTCTGCAGCAGCGACCACGTCCCCAACAGCAGGTCCGGTGTCTGACGCGTGGGCAGCATCTGCCCGGTGATGAATCGTGAGTGCGCGGCCACGATCACCAACACCGGCAACAACGCCGTCGTCCCGTTCTCGAGGGGGATCCGCTTGGGTGGGAACCACAGATCACACTGCGCCGCGTCGCCCGCCGCCCACACCAGCCGATCCGCCGGATCAGGGCGGCGGTGTTCGGGCCGCAGCCGGCGCACATTGTCACGGAACCAGGTGATCGATCCCGACCATCCGACCCGCTCTGCGAGCACCGTTGCTGGCATCTCGGGATGCTCCTCCAACAACGCCCGCACCCGAGCCTCGAACGGAGCGAACGACGTCACCGTCGGCGACCGCTCATACTTCGGCGGCGCC
>DMNR01000441.1:1723-11695 GCA_003452655.1 Actinomycetota bacterium
CCCTCGGCAGCCAGCCTGCGAATCAACGCCCAATCTTCCAAAGTGATCACTCTCCAATCTTCGAGTGTTCACTTTTCAAGCGTCGCTACTGACCAGTTTTCGAGCGTCGTCGACAAACAACTGCTGTAGTCGAGGCCGAAGCTGCCGGCGAAGATCCCGAGGTGGCTCGTAGTAGTCACCGATGACCTTCATGACCCCGCCGGATCCGAGAGATCGCGCTGCGGGGGTTCCTCTGCTGGCGAACGCCCAACCTTCGATCGCGAAGGCGGCCGCCGCAATCGACTGCATCGCGGCTCGAAGCTCGCGCTGCGCCGGCAAGTGCCAGTCCACTGCATCCCGCGCTTTGACGAGGTCCGCTCGCGCTCGCTCGGCGACGTCGCGTTGCTCCACTGCAATCATCGCCCCGTGCTCGATAGCGCGGGCGATCAGGTCGGCGATCTGCCCGTCGCCCGTAGTCGTGGCGAACTCCAGTGACCCTGGCGCTGGGCCATGCCGTCTTGTGCACCACAACGAGAACGTCGGGATCGGCTACGTCGGTTGGATCCAGTACAGGATGGGGCCGACAAGCGTGAGCGTCGTCTCCACGCGGTGGCCTCGCCGGCGTCACGAGCGATGGCGGGCTGTGGTCATCGTCGAAGCTCACCTATGCCGACAGAGCTGCGGTCTACGAGCGCCCAGCGGCGGCGAGCCTCTACTGGCCTGTCACCGATGTCGGCTCCCGCAACAGGTACGGAAATTCTGCCCCCTCAAGGTCGTGGTCGTACAGCTTCGTCGCTTGAAGCTCGACGAGCGCTCCATCGAGTGTCCTGAACCAGTGGACTCCAGCCCTGTCGCTGAAGGCGAGCTCGACGGGCGGGGGAAGCAAGTTCGGAAACTCAGCTGGCGCACTTCGGAAGTACCAAGTGCCTGGGGGCACCACGTGAATGACTGCCGCCAGGTCGTATCGATCCGTGCTTCGCATGCTCGTCTCATCCTTTGTCCGATAGACCACCACGTTGTACACCGGTTGATGTGAGCCGTTTTGGATGGCGAGCCACCAGGGCAAGACTCGCTGATCCTCACTCATCGAACGGATGTCACCTTCAGCCCGCATCGCCCAGGCAGCCAGGAGCTCCGCCTGAGAACGGCGCTCGGCAGTGTTGCGATCAGTTCGTTCCCTATTGCGTCGTCGTCGCTCGATCTCGAGTGTTCCCAATGTCGCGACGAATGCGAGCACGACCCCGATCGCTTCCACGGCGTTCCAGTTGACAGTCCTCGTCCAACACATGCGGGGAACATACGCGGTCGCGGCGCTCATCGCGGAACAACTACGGGGCCGGCAGACGAGCTGCCGCCCGTTGAGTAAACGTGGATGCGCCGTTCCAAGCGCTGCGGCTATTGGCAGTAGCGCCGATATGCGCCGCACGTTCAGTGTCTCCTAATGGGCACTTTGGGGCTACGTCGCCACGATGTGTGTGAGTGGGCACCAAGAAGTACCCACTGGTGGCCAACAAATCCGTCGCCGAGGTGAACCCTCTACGTGAAGGACTTCGAGGTAGGACTGCCCTGAGACTCGCGGCGCATAACCGGCGGTAGGTGACACTCCGGCACCGCGTGTTCTGCGAGTGTCGAACCGTAGGGCGATCTGTCGTGATGGACATCAGCGCGACGCTCGAGATCATCGACGAGGCATTGGCCGCAATCGACGAGTTCGACGCGGTCTATCGGGTGGCCTCAGATGGCGAGGGTGAAACCTTCCGCCGAGCATGGGACGAGTCACTCGACATTGAGCAGACGCGCGTCAAACCAGCGCTTGAACTCGCACGTCAGATCGCTGCGCACTCGGCGCGAGTGACCTGTCGATCGCAGGCCAGCCCGACAAGGCGATGTACAACTCGCATCCCTTCGCGGCGAACCCCTGTCTCACCGCGCCCCGTTGCGCGTGACCGTGCGCCTGGCTAAGCCGGATACTGTCGGTACAGGGTGAGGTCACAAGGGTCTGCCGCAACACCCTCATGGGAGGTCGTATGCCTGACAACTGGGACTATTTTTGGGCCGGGCGCGCCTTGGCAGATCCCGCTTTTTGGCGGCTCCTTCGATGGCTCGGCTCGGTGGCCGCGGCGATCGCGGTCGTTGCACTCATCATTTGGGGGTTCTCCGCAATAGGTGATGCGCAGGAGTCATCAAAGCGGGAGAAGCAGCAGAAGGATCAAACGATCGCGCTGGAAGCGGAGGCAGAGGCGACGTTCGAGACCCTTGCTGCACAACTTCCGAGGGATGTTCAGTTCGACTATGCAGGAGTGCGCTTTGGTCATGTCGAAGCTGTACGGAACGAAGACGGACTCTATGTCTCGATCGAGGGGACGTATACCGGCGATGACACTCCGTCGAGCTTGATCTCTGGGACCCAGATCACTCTGTACGATTGCGACACAGATACAGCTGTGAGGCCCGGCGTCGTGCCCGGAGAAGCGGTCGAACAGGACGGTGCTTACACCTACCCCTTGACTCTCTACGTTCCGATCCCTCCTCTTGAACTGAATAGGCAGTACCGGTTCGACTGGCTTCCGTATCCAAGCTGCAATGATCCCCTGTTGCTGACGACCTAGCTAATTGCCCGAAGCCCAGCCGGGCTGCGCCTGTGGTGCTTCGCACGCGCCTTGCCGAGAAGGAGCGTTTGGCCCGGCTACTTGGACCGGCCGGACCGCAGCTGTCGACGTCGAGCCTGCACCCAACGATTTGGGGTGCGGGCAAGGTGGGACGAGTCTGAGTCGAGCGGGACGGTCTGTTGTCACTTCAGCGCGGACGGGCCGTCCTCTGGGGCATCGAGGCCTCCTCGGCATCATCGGGATTGCGGCTGCTCCCTAGAGCCTCGACAGCCAGGTGTGCAGAATCTCATCTTCGGTCTTCACCAGCTGCCCGCGGTCGTCTCGTTCGTACCTGAAGCCGACATCGAAGCGGACGGCAGGCCCACGTGCCCTCAACCGAACAGCATCCACAATCGTCGACTGCTTCGGTGACGCGACGACGAAGGCGTGGCAGCGTGTTGCGATGTCCAAATTGCAGGCAGCGACATCGTCGCTGGAAAGTCGGATGGCCTCGGGTCGTGAACGGTGCCTTAGGACCAGCTGCTTGCCTGGATCGAGAGGAACCCGAATCTCGTCGGCCGTTTGGATGCCTACACCCAGGTAGGCATCGCGCGGCGATGGCCGCTTCCAGACCAGCACCGGCTGATCGGCGGTGATCAAGCGCTCCTTGCGGTCAACGGCCAGCGACCAATGCATAGCGCTGAGCGTCGGCGTCAACGTCGTGGCCGTGTCGTACATGATCCGCATCGTCATCTCGCTCGTACCTGGATCTAGGTGGTACAGCTGATATCCGACCCACAACGCGGCTGCCCGAGCCTCACGCGTCGAGGGCTTGAACCCGAGATGCACGGTCTCCAGGTACTCGGCCATCAGGTCGTCGGTGAGTTGCCGACCATCCAGGAAGGCTGCAACTGACTCGGCCAACATCATCTCCGCACGCCTTTCCGGCGTGCGCACCATCTGGAATGCAATGAAAGACGCCAATGCGTGCCGCTCGTCGCTGCCCAGAGCTGGCGGCCGACCGCTCGCATCTATCAAATCGAGTGCCGACGATGCCGGGCCCTCCACAACGTGAGCGAGGAAGCGCTCGACCTCCTTGGACACCTCCCCATCTTCTGCGCGGAAGTCGTAGAAGCCGTTGATAGCGGCAACCTTGGTGGGGTTCGCATCGAACCGCCCACCGTCTCGCCGTCGGACGGCAACCATGTCCCTGACGCTCCATCGAGCGAGATAGAACCTCGGCACGAAGTGATGACGCTTGGGCTCGCTCATACATGCAACAGCCTTCCATTCGGGTGTGACACTGATCGTTCTCGGCAACTCGGCACCCTGCCGATTCGCCGGGCGAAGACACACTCGCCACCGCTGCAGAGGCTTTGGATGCCGGATGATCCGACGAACTTCGTGCCATGGGCTGCCCCACAAGTGCCGGTATGCCGCACCGAACGCGCAGCGCAGAACGACGGCGAACTCGCCTCATCCGCCGAGCAGAACGGCGCATCTGGGCCTGTTCCCGACCGGCGATCTGGGACACGCGCCTGCGCCCCCACGGTGGCCCTCTACGGTGTCTCCACGTCCGTTGCCGACACCGACCGCGAGGCTCGCCATGACCGTGACCAATCCCTTCCACAGGACAGTCCGACCTCACGTAGACGGGAGCTACACGAGCGACGGGTGTTGGGCGATGATCCGTCACCCTGCGTACGCGGATCGACCGCACCGTTGGGTTCGTGCATATCTGATTCTTCAGGACGATCTCGTTGAGTATCTCGAGAGCGTCGAGCCTGCGGACGTGAACCTCGAGACGTATTCGCTGCGTGCCGCTGACCTTCTTATTCGCGCATGCATCGAGGTCGAGGCGAACCTCACCGCGATCCTGCGAGCGAACACCTACACGAAGGTCGGCAACCTGAACATGGACACGGACTACTTCAAGGTGGAGAAGTCGCACTTCTTGTCGCAATTCAGCGTGCAGTTTCCACATTGGGACGGCTCGCACCGGACACGACAGCCTTTCGGTGCGTGGGCGGCCGGCACCTACCAGCCGCTGGCTTGGTATCGGGCCTACAACGCGGTCAAGCATGACCGTGCCGAGCACCTGGTGAATGCAACGTTCCGGCACCTCACCGATGCGTGGTGCGGCTTGGCGGTGTTGTTGACTGCGCAGTTCCTGTTTGAGGACTTCTCGCCACACGTCTTTCTCGTCGCTGAGGGCTATGGAAGCGTGTTCGACCCGGAGTTCGAGCCTGCGATCGGATCGTTCCTCGGGGTCAAGCTGCCAGCCAGCGTTCCGGAGTCGGAGCGTTACGAGTTCGCGTGGAGTGCGATTCGGGAACAGGCAGATCCGTTCGTCAAGTACGACTTCGACAGCAGTTGACCCCCGCGAGCGCGCCGCCCACGGACGACTTCAGGCGACAGCGCTCGGGGACCGATGCCGGCACCGAGCCGCTCGCGAAGCCAAGGATTGCGCCGGTCTCCGATGTGCCGCTTCGGAACACAGAACATCAGCGCAGAACAATGCCGCGCGATCATCGAGCGAGACGCCCCGAACGGCGCATCCGCGATCGCTCGCACGCCTCGACTGCGTTTGCTTCTGAGCGCCGAGCTATCCGCCCAGCAGGTCTTCGAGTGCCTGGCTGCCGACGAGATCCGAGAAGCCCATGTCGTTGCCCTTGTTGACGTACCTGCGAGGTCGATCAGGCTCCTGGAGAATGGCCGCAGCGGTGGTGGCGGCATCATCCGGGTTTGCGCAAGCGGCAAGGAGCGCGTCGGCGTCCATCTCACTCTGCAGCATCGTCGTGAAGTGCTGCTCTTGTGCGCGCCATCCGATTGCGAGCACGCGATCGACTGCGCGAAGGTCCGTGCGGAGCTGATCCAACTGTTCAGGCGGGACGACGAACCCCCCTTTTGCCTGGATCGGCACGGCGAGGGCCGGCACCCACGCCTCACCCTGAATACCCGATGTCCAGTCACGCTTGAACTCGATCCCGGTGTCCTTCGGCACCGTGTACGCGGAGTTGATCAGCCAGTCCCGTTCCGTCCCGTCGAATGGCCCAGGGCGGTGCACTCGGTATCCCCAGTCGACGGAGCCGTGGAGCTTGTAGAGATGGGCCCGAGGGTGCGCGAGGTAGTCGCTGAAGACGTTGATGCTGTGTCGAAGCTCAGCTGCGAACGCTTCCTCGAGGATGGTGTCATAGTTGAACGTCACGTACGTCACGGCCTCGCTGTTGTCGCGAGCCCACCGGTCGAGACGCTCAACCAGCCATGCGTAGTTCGTTGCGCCGTACGCCCCCTCGGTCCATGCTCGTCCGCAGAACTCAATCACTTCCCGCAGGTAGAACCGAAGCGACATGAGCTGTACGGACGCGTTGGCATCACCGGCCTCGGATCGCACCTGCACTCGGTCAAGCTCCCGCTCCAGAGCGTCACCAACGCTGACGCGCTTGCGAAGCTCAACCACCAGACCACGAAGTCGTGGGAGCGAGTACAAAACCTCGCCGAACTTTGGCCTCGGGGCGAAGATGTCATACGTCAGAGGTGGACGATAGAGGCCGCCGCGGCGGGCCGAGTCGAGCGCGAGGTCTACATCCACACAGTCGTACGACGCCCCGGCACCGAACACAACGAGTAACGACACGCGAAGAAGTCTGACAGAATGGTGTCACGCTCCCGTTCCGGACGGACAGAACGCTCGCTCACAAACGACGGTGGCGGTAGCCATCGCCGCCGGGCACAAATCGCATCTGCGTGGACTGCGAAACGACATCGAGCCATTGGATATGCCACAGCAAGTTTGGTTGTCACTCTGGTCCGAGCTGAAACTCGATGGCGGCGTATAGATCGATCCTCGGATGATCGGGGCTCGGCTGAGCGAACACCTCAGTGTGATGAGGGCTCAACTGCACGAGGAAGCGCCGGAAGCCACCCAGCACCCTCGGCACGATCTCTGCAAAGTACTGGCTCCAATCGAAGTCGCCGTGGGTCTGTACGGTCAACCGCTTGAAACCGATGTGCACCAGCCGGGTGCTCAGCTCGGCGTAGTCCTTGCCATCGATGGTGAACTCCTCGGGCATCACCCAATCGGGCACATAGTGAGTCGCATCGATCGCCCCGCTGACAGGGAACTGGAGAAATTCAACCATGTTGCGGCAGTGGATCATTCCGGCTTCGAGAAGAGACTCTGACGTGAACTGTGCCAAGTCCTCCGCGAACCCAACCTGGTAAGGCCAGTAGTTCCGCACGTGGACGAATTCGAGCAGCTTCATTACCTCATACCGAACGTGCGCCGTCATGCCATCAATCTCGGTCGGTTTCCGCTTTCTCATTCCTCGGAGCGTTGCACAGTGCGCTGTCACCAACCGCGCAGCTTCGCAAAGCGGTTCCAGCGGGCGTTCGCCTGTGCGCAACACATATCGCTCGACACAGAACGACGCCAGCGGTTGAGGAACCGAGGGGCGCCGAACGGCGCATCGGGCGCACTACACCCGCGCTACGCGATACGAGGCGCTTGCGGCGGTGGCCGGCAGACTCGCGGTGCCCAGGTCCCGGCCCATGTTGGACCGGTTGTCGACCAGGCAACATCGACACCGATCTCGGATGGCGCGACTCGCTTGTCCGGCTTCTCGCCTTCGAGACGAAAGCCAAGCGATTCGGGTACGCGACGACTCGCGGTGTTGGCCGCGTCGTGGTGGATCTCGACACGTGCGATGCCTGGCAAGGCGAGCGCAGCTGTCGTCAGATGCGCGACTGCCTCGCGGGCGTAGCCGTTCCCTATGTGATCGACATGGACCCAGTAGCCGATCTCCAGCGTGTCAGGGCCCGCCCCTTGGTGCAGTCCGCAGCCTCCGACTACTTCGTTGTCGACGAGCATCCCGTAGACGACGTCGCCGCCAGGTTGCCAGTCGTGCTCCCATCCCTCGATCAGCGCTGCACGATCGTCGTCGCTCATCGGTTCAAACTGGATGAACGACATCCACGGTCGAAGGTGCTCGGTGCTCTCCTCGATGGCCGTGCGGAGCCGGGCCACGTCGGCACGCCGCCATCGGCGAAGCGTGAGCCTCGGGCACACGACGAGTTCGGGTAGGACGAGCATCCGCTCAGCCTGACATCGAGACACACGGCGTCAGGCCTCGATTTCGCAGGTCGTTCGTCGCAGGAAGCGAAAACGCCGGGAAGCGCCCTTGAAGGGCGCCGGCGGGCGACACAGAGCTCGCAGCGCAGAACGACGGCTCACTGAACTCACGAAGGGCGAACAGGTCGGCGCATCCGCGCCGGCTCGGGCATCCGCGGATCGGCAGTTGGAAGGTCCATGTCGGGCAGCCGGGGGCATGCGTCTTGCGTGGTTGTGTTGGGTCTGCTGGAGTGTCGGTAACGAGTTGCTGTCGCATGGGACTCTATGGGCGTGGAGTCATTCGACTGGGTCGATCTCGTCGTCACGGCGCGGGCCGGGGATACGGTCGCCGTTCGGGACCTGCTCCAGCGCTTTGAGCCATTGGTCCAATCAACTGCATCGCGGTTGATCGATCCTGATGGCGTCGACGACGTCGTCCAATCGAGCTTCGCTGTGGCATTGGAACAGCTGCCGCTCTTGCGGACGTCGGCTGCGTTTCCTGCGTGGCTCCGACTGATCGTCCGCAAGCAGGCAAGCTTGCAACGGCGTTGGAGTTCGCGCGATCCGCTCGGGCCATCTGAGCCGTTTGTGTCAGACGCGTCGGATCCAGCATCGGTCGCGCAAGAGCGCGCCCTCGCGGATGATGTACGCCTCGCACTGACCGCGGTTCGCGATGACGATCGACGATTGCTCGAGCTGCGCTACCTCGCCGGCTGGTCCAACGCCGACCTCGCCGGACTGCTACGGGTGAGCGATGGCGCCCTCCGCAAGCGCCTTCACGCGGCGCGACGACGACTCCGCCCCCTGCTCGAACACCTCAACCCGGAGATCACGATGACCGACTACACCCGATACCTCAACCAGATCCACAACGCCTCTGTCGACGTCCCGGTGGCGCCGACCTTGGACCGACCCGGTCGCGAACCGACCGTGACGGGCCTGAAGGTGATCGACACGATGGCCCCAGTGCGGCGCTGCGGCACCGTCGAGATGGTCGGACCTGCCGGCACGGGTCAACTGGTTGTCGCTGTGGAGCTCCTCTACCGACTGGGGTGAACCACCAACGACGTCTCTTGTGTTGCCGTCGGCGCAGAGCAGTCAGAACTCGGAGCCCAGCGAAACTTCGGTCATCTGCTCACTGAAGCAGGCGTGCCTGGCCCTGCGACCGCGATTCTCACCAAGCGTGCTGCTGAAGCGCCCCAGGCGCTCACGATGGGAGCGCGGCTGGCCTCAGGCCTCGCGCACGAGGGTGCTGAAGTCGCACTGATAGTGGACGAAGCGACCGTCCAAGCCGTCGCCACCTCCGGGCTCATCGACGCTGCTGGACTCGCTACCGAGGGCGCGGTGACGGTGATCGCCGTCCGTGCTCTCGGCGAGACGACTCAGTGGCCTACGAACCTCGGGTTCGACACCACGCTGGTCTTCTCGGTCGAGCAGCATGCGCTTCGGATCTTCCCTGCAATTGATCCACTCCGATCGAATTCAAGCCTCGGCATCTCCGACCTTGGCGATCGAGCCCGGCGACGGTTGATCCAGGCAACATCGTTCCGCGACCGGTTCAACCAGCCACTCTTCATTGCCCGGGAGTACACGGGCGCTGCCGGAGAGTGGGCAGAGCCCAGCATCGCCCAAGATGAACTCGCGAGCCTGTTGCAGCAGCACTCCTGAACGCGACCGACGCACTGGCCGCGCACCCGGAAGCGCACAGAACACGCGCCGCAGAATGACCTCGCCATCGCCGTCAACGAAAGCGCCATATCGGCGCTTCTGTGCGTGTTCTCCAACGCCTGAAGCGTGACAGCGCCGAGGAAGGCGGACCTCAAGGTCCAACACGCTCAGGGTTGGTCACGACGACGGATCTGTTGGCCACCAGCGGGCGGGTTCTGTTGGCCGCTGACAGGCGAGCCTTGCGGACGCCACCCCTGCGCAAACAGCTACCGGTCCCAGGCAAGCGGAGGGTCCTCGTGAGTCACTTCACGGCAGACGCTGTCTCGCGTCTGATTGAACGGCAAGTCGGCGGGTCCTGGCGCGGGCAGACACTCCCGCACGGAACCCGGCGACGAAACTGCCGGCTGCAAGATGGTCTTCGACATCGCGTTCGCAACCCGGCCGAGCCTGACAGATGTACTCGCAGACCCAGCGCATCCGATCAACGTCGCGTTTGGACGCGTCGTCGCTCCATGGCAACGACGACCACTCCGCTCGAGCGCACGCAGCGAAGTCCCTCCACATGCTTCATCGGTGGTCACCGCGACCGAACGACGCGCGCGGCGAGCGAACCGATCTGCGCCTGCG
>DMNR01000004.1:0-737 GCA_003452655.1 Actinomycetota bacterium
GCAGCCGACTTGCGCGCAGCCCAGGCTTTGGTCGACTTTCCCCAATTGCGCGAAGCCGTGGATTCAGGGGCAGTCTCGCGCCGCCATGTCGATGTAATCGTTGCGATTGGCTTGCGCAATGACACCCGGGCCCGAATGTTGCCCGACTTCTTGCAAGCATTTGTCGAAATCGCCACACACTACCCAGCGACCACTCTGCGCACTGTAATGCGACGGTGGGCAGACCAAGTGGACCCGCTCATGACTGCAGGCGATGAAGACGAGGCACACCAACGCCGCTACCTGCACGTGAGCCATCTAGCAGACGGCGTCGCGGTAGAGGGTTTCTTCGGTCGCACTCAAGGAGCGACGATCTTGGCGGCGATGAATGCAGCGCTGTCAGAACTGCACCGCTCTGGCAGCGCAAACGATGAGCCAAGCAAAGATCGCGTGGACCAACGGATGCCCGTGTCAACCTCCCAGCAGCGTGCTGATGCCTTCGTTAACCTCATGGATCGAGTCTTGGCTGGTGGTGGTCTACCGGCCGTCGGTGGTTCGCGAGCCACCGTGACGGTGCTTGTTCCCCTGTCCCGCCTGGAGCACCCGTGCGAACATCCGGCGGACCCCGACACTCTCAAACTCCAGGTGGCGGGCCATCAGCCAATAGATCCCCGCCGTCTGTTCGCGGCGGGCAGTGCTGAAATTGGTGTTAGCAACGGACCCGGACGCGACGTCATCTCGGCGCAAGCGGCACAACG
>DMNR01000004.1:927-4277 GCA_003452655.1 Actinomycetota bacterium
CCACCGGGCTGGGCTGACGCTCACCACATCATTCACTGGGCCCAGGGCGGCAAAACATCGCTCGACAATGCCGCCTTGCTCTGTTCACGTCACCACCACGAGGTCCACGCCAACAACCACACCGTCCAAGTCCAGCCCAACGGTCGAGCAATCGTCACGCTCAACCGAAAACGGTTATGAGTGCCCGGTGACTCAAGCGACGCTTCGCGATCGACCTGGCGAGATGGGCAACGCCCTACGCGTTCGTTGGTGCGTAAACATGTACGGCACCTGGTTTGACTGTCACTGTGGCTGGCACGGCACCAATTCGTTCACCGTCGGCGTACGCCACCTGGTTGACGGCGTCGATTGTTGCCGTCCGGAACCGATGCTGAACCACGAAGGGTTCGTTGACGTGGGTGCCCTTGAATACGCTCGGAAAGGATTTGAGGAATTTCAATTTGCTGACCGCGCCCAAGACTGTCATGTCAAGCATTCCGTCATCCTGAATTGCGTCTGGGCAGACCTTCATCCCGCCGCCATACGAGATGCCGTTGCCAATTGCCACCAGCATCGCCTCTTGGTCCACTGAGGTTCCATCGAGGGTGATCTGGAATGGAACGGGTTTGAAGACCCTCAGCTCGGCAATGGTGGCCGTTAGATAACGAGCCTGCCCATGCGGCCAGGTCATGACGTTGGCTCGCTCGTTGACCTGCGAATCGAATCCGACTGACATGATCCCGAGGAAGTAGCGGGCCGTACCGTTCGCCACTTCCAAGTGCCCGCAGTCGATTTGCTGAGTGCGACCGTCTGCTATGACGTCGGCGGCTGCGGCCGCGTCTTTGCGAGGAATGCGCAGCGTCCGCGCGTTGTCGTCACCCGTTCCAACAGGGATCAAACCGAGCGGAACCTCGGTCTCGGCAACTGCCTGCAAGGCCAGATGCAGAGTGCCGTCTCCCCCACAAGCGATCAGTGCATCGGCACCTTCGCGGATGGCGGTGTGCGCCAATTCCAGAGACTGCTGTGCGCTTCCGCCGGTGAGTTCGGTGACCTGTATCCCCCGCTCTCGCAATCGGCGTGCGGCGATCGGCGCGATCTTTGCGCCTTTACCCCCGCCGGACGCTGGGTTGACGAGCATTGCGACTTTGCGTTCGGTCATAGATCCAGAACGTATCTCATCGGTTGGCCGACGATGACAAGTGTGCGAGAGTTTCTCGTTTGTACGTCACGCAGTCTTACAGCGGACTCGTTTCATCATCGGCCCACTGGTTGAATTCGGACTGCGTCGATCGCTTGGCGCGGCGCTTATCGTTGATGAAACAGAAGATCAAAGACGCGCCAACTAGGATCAAGATCGGTGTTGCCAGCATCATCAGGTTGATGGGGTCAGCCGTCGGAGTAGCAATCGCGGCGAAGACGAACACGCCAAAGATGATTCCGCGCCACCAGCCCAGAAGGGTCTTGCCCGACAGAATCCCCAAGAGGTTGAGCGCAACGATGAGAAGTGGCGTCAGGAAGCCAACGCCGAAGACCAGGACGAGCCGGGTAAAGAACGAGAGATATGCGTCCACCGGTAAGAAGTTGGCGACGCTGTTTGGAGTGAAGTCAAACAGAATCTGCAACGCGCCTGGCAGGACGACATAGGCCATGACAACGCCGGCGAGGAACAAGGGTGTGGCGATGCAGACAAACAGCAGTGCCCAGCGCCGCTCGTGTTTGTGTAAGCCCGGGGTGACAAATCGCCACAGTTGATAGATCCAGACTGGACAAGCGATGATCACGCCAGTGACCAGTGCAACTTTCAATTGGAGAGTGAATGCGCCGGCCACATCAGTGATCGTCAGGGTGACGTCACGGCCTTGGGCCCGTGCCTGTTCGACAACTTCATTGATTGGCTGGGCGAGGAAATCAAAAATCTGCTGGTAGTAGATCCAGCCGATTGTCGTGCCGATGACGATCGCGAGCGCACTCTTCAGGACACGAGATCGAAGTTCCCGCAAGTGGTCGGGCAACGACATGTTGCCGGGCGTCCCAGCGCGGCGGCCGCCCGGTTGGCTTGTACCGCTTGTACCGCTCATAGTGACTGTCACAGCTGCGCCTGCTGAGAGGTGTTACGCGCTGGTTGAGGGGTTCTTGGCCTCAACAGGTGCGGCCGCGACGTCCTCGCCGGCCTTCGGCGCGTCGTCTGCGGACGCCTGCACACCTGGTTCGTCGGCTGGTTTCGCCGGTGCGTCGGTGTCGTCGTCGGCAAGACCCTTGGTCTCAGCCTTGAAGATTCGCAACGAACGACCCACCCCACGGGCGGCGTCAGGAAGCTTCTTGAAACCACCGAAGAGAAGTAAAGCCAAGAGCAGGATGAGGATCCATTCCCAGCCGCGAAAGTTACCCATGGCAGGGAGCATACGCCGAACTATCCGAAATTCACACCGCCGACGAGCCAAAATTCAGCATTTGGGCGCGGTCACACCGTCAATTAGGCGCCAGGGGCGGGGCTGAAGTCGCCGGCCACGAGGTCGTTCTTCTCAAGCCACAGAGCGAAATCAAGTACATCGTCGTAGGTGAACGCAGCTCCACTGTGGCCTTCAAGCGCTTCGGCCGGGACTCGGTCGATGACAACGCCGGCGCTGGAGAGCAGAGCCACAACCTCTTCATCGGCCGGCTTTTCGACGTTGTCGTGGCATTCGCTGCAACGGAAGGTGTAGGTCGCCCACCCGGCTGACTCCGCGACCGTCAACCGGACATCACTCGGCGTCAGGTCGACGTCCCCGCACACCGGGCAGGTGGCCTTGATGGTGGTCATACCGATCGCCTCCGTAGAAGAAATCCGCCGTGGCGGTCACCGCTTCTGGGTGTTCCCTCGGCAGGAGACTGACCGAACTTGAGGGGCTATTTCACGGCGAGTTGTCAAAACTGCACCAAATCGTGGATTTGTGACTCTCTGTAAACGCAAATGGGGCTAAACGGGGTAATTCGCTAAGGCAGCTGCAGAGCGCGCTCTGATGGCCTCAGCCAACGTCGTCGGCTCGCACACGGCGAGCTTTCCGCCTAAGCCCATTGCAGTGCGGATCGCCCAGGGTTCCGAACTCACAGCGAGCTCGACGAGGAGCGCACCAGATTCGGTGGTGACCACGGCTTGGTGGGGCACGTGATCAGCCCACCAACTGATCGAGGAGTCAAGCTCGAAGACGGCGGTTTCTCCGTCAGGAATGATTGACGCGAGTAGAGGCCCTGCATCGTGCGGCACGTTGCTTGGATTTTCAAGAACGGTCAAACCCGAGATTCGATCAAGCCTGAACAGGCGCACTGCCTCAGCTTGCCGACACCACGCCTGCAGGTAGGTGGCACCCTCGGTCGTCAGCAAGCCCATCGGG
>DMNR01000123.1 GCA_003452655.1 Actinomycetota bacterium
AAGCCGCGTTCTAGGAGGAATGCCTCATCGATGAAGTGATGCACTGGCAAGAGTTCGACCGCGCTAACACCCAAGCGGTGCAGGTGTTCGATGGCGGCCGGTTGAGCGAGGCCTGCATACGTGCCGCGCAGTTCCCCGGGAATGTCGGGATGCAGCTTTGTGAACCCCTTGACGTGCATTTCGTAGATGACGGTGTCGGTCCACCGTGTCCGCAGTGGGTGGTCGCCCTCCCAGTCGAAGTCATCTCGCACGACGACAGATAGCGGGACGAAGCCGGCGGAGTCGATGTCGCTGCGCTCAAGATCATCAAGACCTACGTGGCCGTAGATGGCTGGCCCGAGCTCGATTGCCCCGTCAATTGCGCGCGCGTACGGATCCAACAACAGTTTGTCCGGATTGAAGCGACGGCCATTCGCCGGATCCCAGGGTCCGTGGACCCGGAAGCCATAGCGTGCCCCGACCTTGACTCCGGGGATGTAGCCATGGAAAACATGGAACGTGGACTCGGCGAGTTCGACTCGGTTCTCGATGCCGTCGTCGGCGATCAGGCAGAACTCAACCCGGTCGGCACCTTCAGCCCAAATCGCAACGTTGACGCCTCCGTCATCGGCGGTTACACCGAGTGGCTCCCATGATCCGGGCCAGGCAACGGGTGGTGGATCGACATGCGTCATGAAGCTGGGCTCCTCTCTACCGCTGCGACAAGGTCGAAGCGGGGTGGTCAGCGAAAGTCTGCCTTGTTTGGTCTCGGTGTGCCCAATGAAGCCACCCGTCGGAACGTACATAGGCAGCGATCGGACTCATGGAATCGTACGAAGGCCTCTGTGGGGTGGCGACGTGCCGACAGATGGCCGGAAGTTAGCCTTCAGTTGTGACGCAGCAGCCTAATGAACTCGTGACCCTTTCCGTTGTCGATGGCGTGGCCACCATCACGCTGAATCGGCCTCCCATGAACGCACTGAGTACAACGGTTCAGGCGGCCTTCCGTGCCGCAGCAGCCGAGGTCAGCGAGCGCCGTGACGTTCGTGTTGTGATTCTGTACGGCGGGCCCAAAGTTTTTGCCGCCGGTGCAGACGTGAAGGAAATGGCTGATTGGGACCACCTCACGGCAATCGAGCGGACCTCCACCTTGACGGCGTCGTTTGATGCCGTCGCGCAGATCCCCAAGCCAGTCATCGCTGCCATTACCGGCTACGCACTTGGGGGTGGCCTGGAGTTGGCTCTGTGTGCCGACCTGCGCGTCGTTGGAGATAACGCCAAGCTCGGCTTGCCGGAAATCCTGCTGGGAATCATTCCTGGCGCCGGGGGAACTCAACGCCTCCCGCGGCTAATTGGTCCCTCGCGCGCCAAAGAGCTGATCTTCACTGGTCGTTTCGTTGATGCGAACGAGGCGCTAGCGATCGGACTGGTGGATCGCGTTGTTTCTCCCGATGCCGTGTATGACGAAGCGTTGGCACTCGCGAAGCAACTCGCTGCAGGTCCTGGCGTTGCCTTGCGGGCCGCGAAGAACGCGATCAACCGAGGGCTTGAGGTAGACCTGAATACCGGCCTGGAGATCGAACGGATGCAGTTCGCTCAGCTTTTCGCCACGGAGGATCAGAAGAACGGGATGGACTCGTTCGTCGCCAATGGTCCAGGAAAAGCAACCTTCGAGGGGCGCTGACATGACGCTGACCACCGATACCGAGGACGTCTCGGCGGACACGCTCGCCAAGGCATTGGACGACCCGCGACTGGCGAACGTGCTTTACCACGACTGGGAAGCCTCGACGTACGACGAGAAGTGGTCGATCAGTTACGACGAGCGCTGCATCAGCTATGCCCGCGATCGGTTCGTCCACGTGGCGGGAACTGCTGACTGGCCATACGAACGATCTCTCGAGATTGGCTGCGGGACGGGCTTCTTTACTCTGAACTTGCAGCAGGCGGGAGTGATGAAGAGTGCGGCCGTCACTGATATCTCTCCAGGCATGGTCGAAGTTGCCCGGCGCAATGCACGCGGTCTCGGCTTCGAGGTCGAGGGTCGAGTTGCTGACGCCGAGCGCATTCCCTACGACGACGGGGAGTTTGACCTCGTGATCGGGCATGCCGTGCTGCATCACATTCCGGATGTGGAGCAGGCCATTCGGGAGTCACTTCGCGTGCTGCGTCCGGGTGGACGATTCGTCTTTTGCGGGGAGCCGACGAAGCGCGGCGACTACGTGGCGCGTCGCCTGTCCCAGGCGACCTGGTGGGCGACCTCCCAGGTCGCGTCACTGCCAATGGTTGGTCAGCGATTTGCCCTGTCAGACCATGAACGTCAGGAGTCGTCGCGGGTAGCCGCGCTTGAATCCGTGGTCGACATCCACACGTTCGACCCTGCTCAGCTTCGCCGAACCGCCATGCGGGCTGGTGCCGTTGACATCAACACCGTCACTGAAGAACTCACGGCATCCTGGTTCGGTTGGCCCGTGCGCACCTTCGAGGCAGCGGTCAAGCCCGGAGTGTTGGGCTGGAACTGGGCGATGTTCGCCTACCGCGGATGGTTGACGCTGTCTGCACTAGACGAGCAGGTCCTCGACAAAGTTGTGCCCGAAGGACTGTTCTACAACGTGTGCATCACCGGAACCAAGCCCTAACAGCAACGTGTGATCATGGCTTTTCGACGGAATACCGACCCTCGGCAGGCGCGCTACTTCACGGTGTCGACG
>DMNR01000039.1 GCA_003452655.1 Actinomycetota bacterium
GGCCTTGTCCAGCGCGACAGCCCATCGGAACTGGATGTCGACCGGACTGCGGAACGCCCCAACGATCTCCTGCGGGAGTTCGGCAACACGAAGAGCCTTGGCCACGTTGCTGTGGTCCAGGCCAATCTGTTCGGCGAGGCGCCGCGCACTGGGAAACAGGCCCTCGTTCAGAGCCTTGTGGTAGCTGACGCCCTGCTCCCAGGCCGACAGATTCGCGCGGCCCCGGTTCTCCCGCTGCATCTGGACGTACAACGACTGGTCGTCGATGTTCTCGTCCACCACAGCCCGCACCGGCAAGCCGAGTTCGAGGCACGCGCGAGTCCGACGGGAACCGTAGACCAGTTCGAAGCGCGGGCCGTCGACGTGGTCAGCGCCTGCACCGCGGATCGGTCTGACCTTGATCGGCTGGACGTTGCCCCCGGCACTCTCGATCTCCTGCTTCAGCTCGAGAAAGGCCTGGCTGGAGAACGAGTCCGGATGGCGGTCAGCCCACCGTGTCAACGCAATCTGGCGAGGATCGATGAGTTGCTCGCCCACCTGCAACTTGAGCTTTTCGATCTCCGCGTTGAGCTTCGTGACGGCTTCAGTGTCGGCCTGCGCACCGGAGATCATTCGGGAAAGCATCCCAACACCAGTGCGCGGGTTCCCAGGCTTGGCAGTGGACGGCGCTTCGGGGGTCACTGGCGGCTCCGCGGCTTGGTCGGGGATCTTGAAGGCGATCCCTTGCCCCTTCTTCGGCGTGGCCACATCAACCTCCCACCTGGCGCTGCCAGAACGTCTCGATCTGTTGCTCGATCAGGTCCACGAAACGATCGTAGGCCTCAAAGGCGCTCTTGAACGTGCGCGTCGAAGCGTTGTCGCGACTCGCGTCGTAGACGGTCCCGAACTCCTTGCTGGCCGTGCGAACGGCCTCGACGTCGGGAATCTCCACCGGCAGCACCCGCTCGGCATAGGCTGCCTGGATCCACTCCCGGATGATGGCCGTGGACTGCCCGGTGTTGTCCTTGGGAGCCGCGTACTTCACCTTCGACAGCAGGATGTTGATGAAAGCGAAGTCCTTCCCGGCGCCGCGGCCGGCAAAGTCGTCTGCCAGGTCCTTGAACAGATCCCAAAACTGCGCGCTCGAGGCAAAGTCCAGATTGCTGGGTGGCAGCGGCATGATGATGCCGTCACTGGCCATGAGCGCATTGACCGTGAGGAACGACAGCGACGGCGGCGTGTCGCAAATGATCACGTCGTACTTGGACCGAATCGGGTCCAGGCCAAAATCGAGCGTGCGCCAGAACTGAAACGAGGCTTCCTTGAGCTGCCGTGTCGGCAGAATGAACTCGGCCGAGAAGAGGGGAGAGGAGGAGGGCACCAGGTCCACACCATCCCAGTAGGTCGGCCTGATCGCATAGTTGACGTCGGGCTCGTCGCCGCTGAGCAGCGGCAGCAGCGTCTGGGTCACATCGACCTCCGCGTCCGGAAGGAAGCCGAAGAGCGTGGTCATGCTGCCTTGCGGGTCCACGTCGACGACCAGCACCTTGTGGCCACGCATGCTCAGGCCCTGGGCAAGGGTGGTGGCCGTTGTTGTCTTCGAACTCCCGCCTTTGAAGTGCGCTGTTGAGATCGTGATCGCCTCACCGCCTTCGGGCCGCAGATGAGCTGACCGGTAGTGGCGCGCCCACTGCCGCATCTCCGAGAGCGTGAACTCGCGTCGAGCACCCGTCGAGGTCAGCCGACCGGTCGGAAGTCCGCCTGGATTGCGCACCCGGTACTCATACTGCGACCGCTCGATCTGCAAGCGCTCGATGAGCTGGGTCGCAGAGAATGTTGGCGGCAGCTTTCGCGAGTCCGGCGCTAGCATCACGCCACGCGCCTGCGCCACGATCGATGTTGCGCGCTCTGCCTGCTCTGTGATCGCCTTCAGTGAGATCGGGTGCGTAGCCGAGGGCCCAGGTGTGGTCGGATCCATGCGTTCCTTGCAGTGCGCTATGACAATGGACGCAATTCTACGTGAGACAGTCCTTTCTCAAGACATTGGTCGATTCCACGTTAGTCGTGCAAGTGATGGCGTGCAGACGGCAGAGAACCTGGATTTCAGGACGTTCTGATGGCTTCTTCAAAGGGTCAGTCGTCGATCAGTTTTAGAAGTTCAATAGTTCAAGACTTCCCAGCCCGAAAAGTCATTCAAAATCAATCGGTTAGATAGTTTTCCGTCCGGGCTCTAGGCACTTGCCGTCCGGACAAGTCTCCACAGGTGTCCCTGAAGCCATCGGGATGCGTCCCGGAAGTCCTGGGGATAACTCTTCAGCCTGTGGATAACTTAGTGTCCGGGATTTCAGGCCCCTGGCTGGCACGACGAGAGGTCCGGAGACACACCTCGAGCTGACCCAGGGAGCGGTCGATGCGTCCGGGATTTCAGGCCCCACGAGCCTTGTCGCTCATCAGTTCTGAGCAGAAGCCTAGGAAGTACGTTGCGTCCAAGAGACTCTGGTCAACCCGGACACTTGACCGGGGTCCGCGCCCTAGAATGGACGTATGAGCGGTGCAGCAATCGTGAAGCAGATGGATGTGGTGCAGGGCATGCTGCACAAATCCGTCATCGCTCTGGCGATCGTCCCGACGAACCGCTCACTGACAGTGACCGGACGCAAAGCGTACTCGGTGATGTTGCACCTTGCCCAGATGCAAGCCGCGGCCGGTACGGAAAGCATGGACGGTGGTTTTGCTGCACCGTTGAACTCCATCCTTCGAGGCTTCGGTGCCACCAACAGCATCTCCAGCGACGCGAAAAAGTACATCGACCAGATGGTGTCGACCAAAGTCGAGTGGAGGCCTCTGTCGAAGTCCGAGCAACAGCTGCCGCTGACCTTCGGCATCGACGGCAAGGAGGAGGGCGCCTCGACATCGCAGATCACCGACGAACTGCGCATCTTCAACTTGCTCGCCGAGGTTCGCATCTACAAGCGCGCGGGTGAGAACTGGGTGACCTGGTACTACCCACCATCCATCCGTGAAGAGCTGGTCAGCCCTTCACGGTGGGCCCAGGTCGACTTCGCGGTCTTGCGCCAGCTCACGACCTACTGCGCGGTGGCGCTCTATGAAATCTGTGCACGCTACCGAGACAGCCCGGCGGGCGTCACGAGTCGCCAGCACTGGTCATGGTGGGCCGAGTCGTTGCGGAGCTCTCCGACCTCCAAGGTGCGCGCCTGGCGCAAGTTCAAGAACGAGTTCGTCACGCCCGCCATCAAGGAGATCAACGACCTTGGCGACATCGAGATAGATCTGATCGAGTTCAGGCGCGGCCGAGAAGTCGAGTTCGTCCAGTTCGCCGTCAAGAAGAGCGCGCGACGCCCGGAGCGGATCGCGCCCATGCCGCCCGACGTGACCAACATCCTGAGAGGCGGCAAGCTGGGCATTCGCGATACGGTCATCGAGGAACTCGAGCGTGCCTACGGCGTGGTCGCCGTGACCGAAGGGCTCGAACGCTACGAGCGATTTCTCAGCGGTGCGGATCGTCCGCGTATCGGCAATGCAGGGGCTTACCTTCGAACGATCATCGCGAACAAGGCGCGCGAGGAAGCGCCGGCAGGGCAGGGCGCCGGTCCCGAGAGGACGGCCCTTGTCGTGGTGGAAAACAAGACCGCTCCTGCGGTGCCCGCCTCACGACGTGATGTCGAGGACGCTGAACGGCACCGGCGCTTCAGCCTGATCCGCGACCAGTTCGCCAAGCTGGACCAAGAGGAGCAATTGGAATGGGTCAGGCGCGTGCGGGACGAGGCCGACGCTTCAACGGCACCCAGCCCCAGCATCATGAAGCGGCTCGCCCGCGGTGAGTGGCAGTCGCCGCTGGTTCAGGTGATGGTGATCCAGCACTACGCGAGGAGCGAACTGGGCGAGGACTGGGCGACGCTGCCGTTGGCTGAGTTCGAGAACCTCATGTCCATCGACGCCGGCAGCGAGCGAGACGTGGGCTAGAACTCACCGCACCTGGATCGAGAAAAAAAAGCCCCACTGCGTGTGCAGTGGGGCAGGGCGCTTGGCGACTAGGCGGCAATTTGCTCCGGGACATCCTCCACAGCATTGCTGCCGACTTCGTCCTTGCCGAGGTCCAACTCGGCTTCGAGCTCACGCTGCCTCGCGATCAGAGCCGCCAGGCGGTCCTCGTGCTCGAACGGCCGCCGCAGTTCAGCAGTGAGGCCTTCCAGCTTCGATCGCATACTCGCGAGCCGCTGGGCGCAGTCATCGCGGTGCGGCGAAATCTCACGGATCGTCTCGACCAAGGCGGCGTGGAGTGCCGGTCCGGTCTGGCACGGTCTGCATTCGTGTGAGCTCGCGCCCCTCACGAACAGATGCACCTCGTCCTCTGCGCGTCCGATGAACACGCACAGGTCGAAGGCCCCTACGGTGCCGATGACCTCGTCCCGCGCAGACCGCGAGATCGATGCCCTCGCGCTGCGCACGGTCGCACGAAGCACTTCGCCGATCTCTTCACGACCGCGGTAGGTGCGTCCGTGGACGTTGACCATCAGGTCCGATCCGAGAACCGCATGCGCCCGTTCGGCATCTGATTCAAGGGCTGCGAGCAGCCGCTCATTGCTCTCGATGCGCATCGGCAAGCTGGCCACCTCAGATTCGTTCGCGTAGAGCTGGTTGCGCCACACAGACAGCAGCGAGGCGTACTTCGCGATCTCCGCGTCGACACCGGCTTTCTCGATGATCTTCGGATTGCCCGACGCAAGCGCCTTCACTTCCGCGTAGGTCAGCGTTGCGAGCTCGACGTCTTCGACAGACCGGATGCCCTTGTCCCCGCTCATCACCTGCGCGATGAACTTGGCCTTGGTGAGCACCGTCTGCCAGCTGTACGCGTCGAAGCTACCTTCGGTGACGTAGCGGATGATC
>DMNR01000366.1:0-1325 GCA_003452655.1 Actinomycetota bacterium
GGGTGAATGAAGCGGTCAAGCCCATGCCCGACAAGAGCTCCAACCGAGACCCGAAGGAGATCCGCTGCGGATCTATTCGCGTCAAGTACCTCAGCCGCTCGCCCCTCACGCCAGGCCAATCGCACCATGGGGACCGGCGACTCGTCGAAGGTGAGCCGCATCAACCGCTCCCGGCGGCGGTGGTCGGTGATGTCGAGAGCGATTGATCCGACCGCTTTGGACTCCCCGTCTGGCGTAGCCACCGGAAACTTCGTCACAAGGTAGACACGTGACCCGCCAGATCCGGCCGCCGAGTCGTCGGTGGCACCCGACACCGATCGGGTCACGAAGACCTGTGACCTGTTGGACTCTAGGACGTTGAGGTCTTCCTCTCGGACGTCCTGTGCCGAACGAGGATCAGGGTCGATGGCTGCCTGAGTCTGACCAACAATCTGGTCAACGGACAATCCGAGCGCTCGGGCAAACTTCGGGTTGGCCAAGGTGTAGCGCGCGGAACCTCGAGAGTCGTATTGCCGAATGCTGATCATGGCGTCGCTGTTGGCCAGCAGCGAATCGACGAGCCCATTTGCGGCCACTAGTTCAAGGTCGCGAGCTCTGCGCTGTTCCTCATTGAGTGCAACCGCGTAGACGGCCAGGCCCACCAAGGCGAGAGCCAACTGCATCGACAGCAATGCCCCAACGGCCATGCCGTAGTTGGACAGCGATCCGAAGCCGTTGTGTGCAGCAACCACTGCAACTACGTCCACCAGCGACGTCACTGCCGCCGTAATTGCCATCCCGAAGCGGACTGCGAACCACAAGATCAGCGGAATCAGCAGATATTGCGTGTCCCACTGCTG
This sequence comes from Actinomycetota bacterium, assembly GCA_003452655.1. GTDB lineage: Bacteria > Actinomycetota > Actinomycetes > S36-B12 > UBA10799 > UBA10799. The sequence goes on from DMNR01000366.1 coordinate 840, forward strand.
AGCCGGCGTTTCACCACCGGCTCCAAGCACCGTGATCAAGACTGCAATGGTCGTTGCACTGAGGACCGCCAGCTCAAGAAAGCGGCGCCCCGTCATGGCGACCCTGGAGCGGCGGAACATCAAGACGGCAGGGGCGGCGAACACCACCCCGGTGGTAAATGCCACCCACCACGTCTGCCAGACATCGGCCGATGAGCCGGGCGTCGTCAGCGCCGCTAAGACAACTGCCAGAGTGGCACCAATTGCTCCAACCGAGGCCGCCGAGATAACGAGGACAGCGAATCCGCTCCAGCGAGGTAGTCGCCGTCCGATGCCCGTGATGGTGAGCGCGACCACGACGCAACATGCCGTAGCGACCGCACTCGTGCCGACCGATGAACCTGTCGAGTTACCGGCAAGCATTCCGACGACCGCTCCGACAACAAACTGGGTGGCAGCGAATACGGCCTGCTGTGCTCCACGTAGACGAACCAGAACCCCGACCGC
>DMNR01000366.1:1395-3131 GCA_003452655.1 Actinomycetota bacterium
CGAACGCCCAGACGATCCGGGGAACATCCGACAGTGCCAGGGCGCGTTCGTCGCCGGGCAGCGAACTCTGCAGCTGCATCTGTCACCTGTCCGTGGAGGAGATCCTGCGCCGATCTTGCCTAGGTCTAAACGCAGAGTAACCACGCGATGAGCGCTGCGTGAGCGATTCGGACAAATCGAAGGTCATCCGAACGGGTCATTCTTCCCAGGGCTTAGTGATCCGGAGTGACTACTGCCCGCAACTGAGTGAGGTGGTGATTTATCGCAGCAACGCTGAGTCCGGCGGCCTGCTGAATATCGGAGCGCTTACCGTGCTCCAGGAATGCATGCGGCAATCCGCAATCGCGAACGGGCACATCCACATTCGCGTCGCGCAGCAATTGCGATAGCCGCGAACCGACGCCACCCGTGCGGGTGTTGTCCTCGACAGTCAGGACGGCCGCACTTTCGCGCGCCAAGTCGATGAGCTCATTCGGCAGTGGGGCAATCCACCGCGGATCGACGACCATGATCGACTGCTCCGCCGTTGCCGCCAGTTCGGCCGCAGCCAGCGCCATTTGAACGGTCGCACCCACCGCAACGATCAGGATCCGGTGGGGGTCATCAGAAGCGAGGAGAACGTCGACTGTCCCAATCGAGCTAACAGCGGTGACATCTTGGGGAACCGCACCACTCGGAAACCGAATAACAGACGGTCCGTCATTGATCGCCAGCGACTCTGACAGCAAGTCCCTGAGTCGTTGGCCATCACGGGGTGCTGCAATCCGCAAGTTGGGGACGAGACCGAGTAGGGACATGTCCCACATGCCGTGATGGCTGGCACCGTCCGGGCCGGTAACGCCTGCGCGGTCCAACACGAATGTCACCGGAGCTTTGTGCAAACCGGCGTCGAAGAGCACTTGGTCAAAGGCACGGTTGATGAACGTGGCATACACCGCGACAACGGGGTGCAGGCCCGCAAATGCCATTCCCACCGCGCTGGCGACCGCGTGTTGTTCAGCAATCCCGACATCAAACGTTCGCTTTGGATACTCCCGACAAAACGCATCGAGTCCTGTGGGCGCCAACATGGCCGCCGTGATGGCCACAATGCGTTCATCGGACGCACCGGCCTTGACCAACTCGTCACTGAATACCGAAGTCCACGTCGGTGCAGAGGTCCCGACCGACTTTCCAGTATCGGGATCGATGATTCCGACGCCGTGGAATCGATCGGCGTCGTCGAGTTCGGCCGGCCGATAGCCATGGCCCTTCTCGGTGATCGCGTGCACGATCACGGGCCCACCAAATGCCTTGGCTCGGGCGAACGCGAACTCAAGTGCCTCAAGGTCGTGTCCAGGGATAGGCCCGATGTATTTCAATCCGAGGTCCTCGAACATGCCCTGGGGCGAGACCATGTCCTTAACGCCCTTCTTAAAACCGTGAAGTGCGTCGTAGGCGGCAGGCCCGACCATCGGGGTCCTACTTACGACACGCTTGACGCCCTGGAGGAACCGTTCGTATCCGTTCGTTGTGCGCAAAGTCGCCAAGTGCTGAGCGACTCCCCCGATGGTTGGCGCATAGGAACGAGCATTGTCGTTCACGACGATGATGACCTGGCGGGTGCTTCCGGCGATGTTGTTCAACGCCTCCCACGACATCCCGCCCGTCAGTGCGCCATCCCCAACTACTGCGATCACGTGACGCCCTGGTGACTCACCGTTTGCGAGCTCACCCTGCAGTGACCAGGCTTTCGC
>DMNR01000366.1:3250-5432 GCA_003452655.1 Actinomycetota bacterium
GAATCGAACTGGCCAGCACGGCCCGTCACGATCTTGTGCACGTAGGACTGATGTCCTGTGTCCCACAGGATTAAGTCGCGAGGACTGTCAAATGTTCGGTGGAGCGCAAGCGTCAGCTCAACAACCCCCAGATTGGGTCCGAGGTGGCCACCGGTCGCCGACACCTTCTGCACCAAGAAGTCACGGATCTGTGCCGACAACTGGACCAACTGCCCAGGAGTCAACGCATCAAGATCACGAGGTTGGCGAATATCGTCCAGCAACGTCATGCCGGTTCCTTTCGCCTATTGGTGAGTATTCACAAAAGTGTAGGCCTGCACAGCAGGTCAAGTCGCTACGCCAGCAGTGAGCGAAGCACGTACTGCAAGATCCCGCCATTGCGGTAGTAGTCGGCTTCGCCCGGCGTATCGATTCGTACCACCGCGTCGAAACTCAACTGCGAGCCATCCGGTCGGGTCGCGTTGACAACCACCGTGCTCGGCGTCGTTCCCGAATTGAGCTCAGTGATCCCGGTGACGCTCACCGTCTCCTCGCCAGTAAGGCCCAATGAATCGGCTGATTGGCCTTGCGGGAACTGCAGGGGCAGGACCCCCATGCCGATCAGGTTTGATCTATGGATCCGCTCGTACGACTCCGCGATGACGACCCGGACCCCAAGCAGCGACGTCCCCTTTGCCGCCCAGTCACGCGACGAACCCGACCCGTACTCCTTGCCTGCCAAGATCACCAGTGGGATACCTGCAGCGGCATAGGACTGCGCGGCGTCGTAGATGAACGACTGCGGCGCATCCGGTTGGGTGAAGTCCCGGGTGTACCCACCTTCGACTCCGGGAACCAGTTGATTGCGCAAGCGAATGTTTGCGAACGTTCCGCGGATCATGACTTCATGGTTCCCGCGACGTGATCCGTACGAGTTGAAGTCCTTACGGTCCACACCGTGATCGGCCAAGTACTTGCCTGCCGGGGTGTCAGCCTTGATTGAACCCGCGGGCGAGATGTGGTCGGTTGTGACGGAGTCGCCGAGTTTCGCCAGGACCCGCGCACCCGATACGTCTGTCACTGGGGATGGCTGCGCAGACATTCCGTCAAAGTACGGAGGCTTACGGACATACGTCGACTGCGGATCCCACTCGAAGGTCTGGCCATCGGGCGTGGCCAATGACTGCCAATGCTGGTCGCCGGCAAACACATCTGCGTATCGGCGAGTGAACATGTCCGCGTCGATCGCCTGCTCGACCACCGCTTGGATGTCTTGTGCACTCGGCCAGATGTCCTTGAGGAAGACTGGCTGACCCGACGGATCGATGCCCAGCGGCTCCGTGGCCAGGTCGATATCCATCGTTCCCGCCAACGCGTACGCCACGACGAGCGGCGGTGATGCGAGGTAGTTCATCTTCACGTCAGGGTTGATACGACCTTCGAAATTTCGGTTACCGCTGAGTACTGAAACGGCCGCCAGATCGGCCTCGTTAACCGCTGCCGAGATTTCCGGCTGCAACGGACCAGAGTTGCCGATACAGGTCGTGCATCCGTAGCCGACGAGGTCAAAACCGAGCTTTTCAAGATAGGGCGTCAGCCCCGACTTCTCGTAGTAATCGGTGACGACCTTGGAACCCGGCGCCAACGTTGTCTTCACCCACGGCTTGCGGGTCAATCCACGCTCAACCGCATTCTTCGCCAGTAGGCCGGCGCCGAGCATGACCGACGGGTTCGAGGTATTCGTGCACGACGTGATGGCTGCGATCACGACTGCGCCGTGATCGATTGTCATTGAGGTTCCGTCGTCGAGGGTCAAAGCGGTCGGCTTCGTTGGCCGCCCGGTCGCGGTCGCCACGGGAACGTGTGCGTGGCCGTTGCCCGCCGTGGCATCGATCGCCGGTGGATCAGAAGCTGGGAACGATTCCTTCTCAGCCTCATCGACGGCTGATTCGGATGGCTGCGCGTAGTCGACCAACGCAGCGCGGAACGCCTGCTTCGACTCGCTGAGCGGAATCCGATCTTGCGGACGCTTCGGCCCGGCAAGCGACGGCACGATGGTGCTCAAGTCCAACTCGAGGCTTTCGGAGTAGGTGGGGTTTGCCGCCGGGTCGTGCCACAAGCCCTGCTCCTTGGCATAGGCCTCAACCAGGGCGAGTTGCTCTGGTGTGCGTCCGGTCATTCGCAGGTAGCGAACGGTCTCGGC
>DMNR01000239.1 GCA_003452655.1 Actinomycetota bacterium
CCTCGACCTGGGCTCGAACCAGGGACCTACGGATTAACAGGCGAAACTCTTGGCTTGCTTCTGACTGGTGATGATCGCTATGTTCTTGATGCGAAAGACTTTTCCAGTTGACTCGGCATGATCATATTCGACTGCGGATGATCTGTGTCTGTGGCATTTTTGTGGCGGCCCAATGCGCTGATGCCGGATCTCATGTACCGGTGCCGCTATTTGCTGGAGCAACCTCGTCGCTCTGGCCTGGACCCGAGCGCGCAGTCCACAGCAAACGAACCACTTTTCCAGATGGGAGCGGCTCGTAGTACTCGGTGAAATCTGCAACGAAGATTTCCCGCTCGGCCTCATCCTCATCTACAGGCGGCTCGAAGATTTCGAGCAGTCTGTCCTCGATCACGTCGAGGGCCTCTTTCGAGTTCACGGCTGTGGGTACCAGTTCAGGTAGATCGCCAACCTCGCCGGCATAACACTCTTCGACCTTGGCGCGTGTGAACTTGGCGTGGTGAACGACACAAGTCTCGTGCAGCTGCGCCGCCATGATTCGAAACTGAGTCGACATCTCAAGATCGATGCAGCCGTCCGCTGCGCGGACCTCGCAGAGATAGGGCGGGTACTGCACCTCATAGGCCTCAGCAAGCGCCATATGAGCGAACAGCTGGGCTATGCCCACTTCCAAGTTGGAAATTGCATCCCGCACCGACTCCAACTTGGCTTCCAGCGCACTTCGCTCCTCAGCTTGCGCCGCACGAAGTAGCTTTCGCTTCGATTTCCAAGCATCGAGATGCGCTTGCATGGCGGGCTCAGTCAGTGCCACAGAGCACTTTGCATCGATCAACAGGTCAATCACGGACCGGAGAATACGCGGGCCACCATCAGTCACCGCGAGTTGCCACGCGTCGTCGAAGGTAAGGTCTCCATGGAGAACCGCGTGGTGCGCAATCTCTGCCAATTTGTCATCGGCAAGAGTCTTGGTTCCAAGCTTCATCTTGTCCCAATAGCTGCCCAGTACCGCCTGCGACTCGGACTCGGTTTGGCCGCCAATCTTGTGTAGGTCCTGGAGGTCCTGGGAGTCGAGGCCTGTGCGCCGCTGTAGCAAGTGCGCCAGGGTGCGTGTGGCGACAACTTTGCTCTGCTTCATGTGCGCTGCTCTTGTGCGATTGGCCATGATCCCAGCTGATCGGTGGTGATGACCGACCGAGTCTATCGGCCGGTCGGATATTTGTACTGCGGCAAGTTGCTGTTCGTCGCAGCGCTCGTTCCAACTGAAAGAGGGCGCAACTTGGGGGACTCCAGCAACCATTTCGGGTGGCGAGTCGACCCCCGAATATGGCTCGCCTTCGGAAATTGCAGGGCTTGGACGACATCAGATGGCGGCGAATAGGCTCCCGTCATGTTCACTCATGATCGTCAACATGAAAGCACCTCGTGATCAGTTTGAGATTCGAAAGCAGCTGGCCACCTACGGCGATGACCAAGTCATTGATGCCGTCGAACTGGCCGCGTTTCGTTGCATTTCGGTGAAGATGCTGTATCGCCTGTTGTACCTTCGATCGGACGCCATCCCGCCGTCACTTCTCGGCTTCGGGCGCAAGCGGCTCTGGAGGATGGGGAACTGCCGCCAATGGCTTCGGACGCGGGATGCAGCTTCGGCGGGTCCGTCGCCGCTTTCAACTGACGGCGTGCCCCGCACCGGGCGCCCGCGCAAGCTGTGAGGAACATCGTCGCCTACTCGGCAGTCTCTGGAATCGACTGGAGTGGGCCAAGTCGTCAGCCATGTCCAACGTGTGGTCGCGGCCTGAAGGATCGAAGTTGCGGCGTCACAGTCGAGCCCGGTGGCAATGGAGTCGCGCATTGCTTCAGATGCGGCTACGTCGAGACCATTCACGGTGGACGCGCGGCGGGCCGGCACGGCAACTACACGTGCGAGAGGAGCGCGGACAAGCAGGATTCAAAGTTGTCCACGTATGGCCGGGACTTGTGGGACGAGTGCATTCCGATCGAAGGCGTCGCGCACGCGTATTTGAATGCTCGTCAGTGCGTGATTCCGCCCGCTGCTGGGCACCTTCGTTGTCATCCGAAGCTGAAGCATTGGCCCAGTGGAAGCATCGGCCCGGCACTTGTCGCACTTGTAACCGACGCCGTCACTGGCGAGCCGATGTCGCTGCATCGCACCTGGGTGCAGGCCGACGGAAGCAAGGCCCAAATGGACCCAGCGCGAATGCTTCTCAAGGATCACAGCAAAGCGGGTGGTGTCGTTCGGCTTTGGCCCGATGAGGATGTGACGACGAGTCTCGGCATCGGCGAAGGCATTGAGACCACGCTGAGTCTCGCGCATGCATTTACTCCCACGTGGGCGCTGATTGACGCTGGCAACTTGGCGGCAATGCCTTTGCTCAAAGGCGTTCAATCGCTGCTCATCGCAGCGGACAACGACCCACCCGGAATCGCAGCCGCCAAGTCCTGCGCGATGCGCTGGGCCAGGCAGGGGCGGGAAGTGAGAATTGTGCTTCCGGAAGCGCCTCGCTCAGACCTGAACGATCTTGTAAGGTCCGCGTGACCGTCGCCGCCATTCAGTCCGCGGTGAAACTCGCGCTTGAGGCGCCGCCGCTTGAGGCGCCTCCCATGGACGAGGCCAGCAGCACCTGCGAGTGGGTAAACGCCGTTCGTAGCTGGTGCCCGCCGCACGAACTTGCCACTTGCGACCGGCCCGTCGATTTCGTCGTTGCAGGGCTGATTCAAGCCGGGAAGGTCGGCGCGCTCGTCGCCGCGGGAGGCACAGGCAAGACAACACTCTTGCTGACACTCGGCGTTTGCATCGCGACGGGGCGGCGGTTCATGGACTGTGAGGTCACGCAGGGTACGTTTGTCCTATTGTCGAACGACGATCCTCAAGGTGACCTCGATGTGGCACTCGCTCGTGTAGTGGGCGCGATGAAGCTGAGCGTTGGCGATATCGAACTGGTGAAGTGCAAGGTCCGCGTGCATAGCTTGCAGGGCCTCAAAGGCGAGAAGACGTTCTCGGCGAGCGTAGGAGGAACGGCAGTCGCCACGGGCCTTGAAGAATTGATTGTTGAGGCGGTTCGGGGCATTCATGACATGCGGTTGCTCGCGTTGGATACGCTACGCCAGTTCAGTGGCGGTAGCAGCAATGATGAACAGGTGGTGAAGCTCACTATCGGCGGTGCGACTGAAGTTGCGAGTCGAACGGGGGCCGCTGTCGTCATCGCGCACCACACCGGAAAGATGAACTTTCGCGATGGGATCACGGACATGTATTGCGGAAGTGGCTCAGCGGCGATCGCCGACAACTCGCGCTTCGTTTTGCTCTTGCAGAGTACGTCGTGGAAGGATATCGAATCGAAGGTGCAACGCACCGGCCGCGAAACCGGCGACCCGTTGGTCTTGCAATCGACAAGAGGGAGTTTGCTAGTGAAAGCCCCGCCACCAATCTTTATGCACAGAGTCGGTTTTTCCGTTGCACGGATAGCAGGTACAACGCTTTCGCACGCCCAAAGGCTTGATGAGCGCGACCGCGCCATCCTTCGTGCTGTGCGTGGTGGTCACCAATCCAAGAATTCAATTACAACCGCAGTCGGTGGCAAGAAGACATCGGCCCTCGATAGGATCAATGACCTTGAAGCGCGGGGTCACCTACTCAACGGTTCCCCCAGCGGTTCCGTCGCGCGCCCTCAGTACGTCTTGACTGCAAGCGGCGCCAAGTTTCTGGACGACCGCGACTGAGTTCGGGTACACGGGTCCAATCTGCGGTTCCACATCTAGACAGGGAACCGAGGAACCACACCAAACACGACTGACGCTTCGCTTTCGTCGTGTCGGTCGCTGTGGCGGTGCTCAACTCATCGGTTCCGTATCGGTCCCGGACATTTGGAACCGATTGGAGAACATGGCCTGCACCACAGGTGGGCGTACTCCTGGCCTGGTACGGCAACTCACTGGTAGTCCGTTAGTCAACGCTGTCAAGGCAGCCCTTCGCATCGGGTTCGCCGGGCGATTACAGGCAGCGAGCAACCCGCGCGCAACCTGAGGTCACATCCGTGCGGGGTTTGGTTCTACCCTTCGTAAACGGGCAGCAGTAGACGGGGGCTCTGGCAGGCGCTGGGCGGCCAAACAACTTCCCGGCCGATGGCTATCTCGCTCGTTTCGCCAGAACGCGCCTTGCAGGCTGCACGGCGTTGGTCGCTGCAGGCTTCCGCGCCAAGGTGGCGTCGATGCGCGTCGCAAGGTCGCCGGCACTTAGTTCCAAACCGGCGGCCAATCGCCAGAAGACACTCAATGTCGGGTGCTTCGACCCGCCTTCCATGTGCGTGATGAACGGCCGATCGATTTCACAGCGCCCAGCCAAGTCCTCCTGCGTGAGCTGAAGCTCCTGCCGTCGTGCCTTCAGCACGGCGGAGAACGCACGGATCAGGTCCGGATTTCGGCTTGGTCGCATCGAGTACGACTTTCCGAAAAATGTTGTCAACAGACACGTGTCTATTGATAACATTCAAGCGTGATGAGGATCTGTGATGTCGGATGGTTTGTTCTTGCTTTTGCTGATGTCTGTCGGATTCGCTGTGCGCCAGCTCACGCTTGCGCTGCCGATCCCAGAAGATCTCGTGCGCCGGTACGTGAAGCAACAACGCGAGGGAGTGCCGGTCCCACCGCACTACAGCCCCACTGACGACGAGGACTGGCCAAGCCAGCGATCAAACAGCTTCGACAGCGGCTACGACTGGAGCGACGACGATGGCGTAAACATCGATGGCACTCCCATGATGGGCGACGTCGACATCCACGGAAACCCCTTCGGCGTGACCGACGACTGGTAGAACGACATGGACAACATAAATGCAAGCCGACTCTTGAGGGCATTGGGTCTGCTGACCTCAATCATCTTCCTGGGATGCTCGACGAATCCATCGATCCAGCAAGGGGCCTCGATCCAGGAATTCGCCAGCAGCCTGAACGGCAAACGCTTCAGCTTCGAAATGACAGGTTCGGTCTGGGTGCCTTCGATGTCCGGCGTGCTCGTGACCGCGCAGCGCCTCCCCAAGGGCCTGCTGCTTGCCATGGACCCAGCCAGGGAGCATTGCGCGCGCCAGGGCGGTGAGATCGTCATGGCCAAGTTGCAAGCCGTGGAACTGCATCCGAAGTTCCACCCGCAGCTGCCGCTTCGAGCCGTTTGTGAACGCCGCGGCGAACCGCTCTGGGCGCTGGACCTGCAATACGCCGGAATTTCGATGACGGCGGGCGAGGGTGCTGGCGGCACCAAGAACCTGCTCTATCTCAACATGAAGACCGGCGCCCAATACCTGTCGCCGCAACGCTTGGCGGAGCGCTTGCAAGACGAGCAGCTCAACGCGCAGGCGAACGCGCAAGCTGCCGCCTCCCGACAAGCTCGCGAACTGGCGTTGGAACAGGAACGTCAACGGCTGGCCAGGGAGAAGGAACTCGACGCTGCGATAGCCGCGGCGCAATGGCCTGCGCGGGTCGCCGCTTTCCGGGTCAATCTGAGGTCGGGAGACCGATTCAAATGGACTTCGCCGCCGAGTGGCGCCTGGGGCGGGCCCTTCGTCGGCATGGTCGTGCGGGTCGACATGGCAATCGCGCTTGTGCAGTTCGACAACCTGATCATCGGCGGCCTGCAGACCAGGTATATCCCGCGAGAGCAACTTGAGCCTTTTGACGGACCAGCACCGGCGGGCCGATACGAGATCAAATGACGCCGACCAGGGCAAAGACGGACTCGTCAGTTCTTGACATGACGATCACTCGAATCTCCCCATCGAAGAAGCGGCGCATCAGGCCGAAGCTGAAGTTCGACTTCCGTGCTTTTGACTTCACAGAGTTCGCTGCGTTTCTGCGGAAGCACGCGGACGGATGG
>DMNR01000054.1:0-6587 GCA_003452655.1 Actinomycetota bacterium
AGATGTGTATAAGAGACAGGCTGCGGCGAGGTGGACCTAAGGCGCTCGCTGCGACGAAGCAACTGCTGCAACGCGTCCGCACTATGGATCGAACGGAAGCCTTCAATTGGACGGCCGAACTGTCGGCGAACCTGTTCGCCTCCGAGGAAGCGCAGGCGGGCATGGGGGCATTCCTCAAACGCGAACCAGCACCCTGGATTCCAACGGACTGAGCAGCTTTCGCCCATAGCCCCTCCCGCAGATCCCCACCGTGTTGCCCCTTTTCGAGGCATTTTCGGCCGAAAAAGGGCAACACGGTGGGGATCTGCGGAATGGGGGTCACGAACCGACTGGATGACTCACGCTGCGAGTTGGGGAAGGTTTCGGGCACTCTGTCTGAGTGACGTCGGAAACCGGTGAGGTGTTGACCCTTGGTATCGACTGCGGTGGCTCAGGTATCAAGGGCTCCGTGCTAGACGCCGAGGGCGAGATGGTTGCCGAACGCATTCGGATCAAGACGCCGTATCCCCTCCCACCTGAGCGCTTTGTTCGGACCCTGAAGCGGATCGCCAACAAGATGCCTGAGTTCGATCGCGTCACGGTGGGTATGCCCGGCATGATCCGAAATGGCCGAGTGATCCGGACCCCCCACTACCCGACTGTCGGCGGCCCATACACACCAAAGGATCCGGGACTTGTCGAAGCGTGGCGAAATTGGGACGCGCAATCGATCCTCTCGACCGCATTCGATCGCCCGACCCGAGTCCTCAACGACGCCGAAGTTCAGGGCGCTGCCGTGATCCAACGCGAGGGCCTTGAAGTGATGTTCACGCTGGGAACCGGTCTCGGCTGCGCGGTTTACAACGACGGCCGCCTCGCTCCTCACCTCGAGATGTCACACGCACCAATCCGCAAAGACGCCACCTACGACACTTGGATTGGCATCCACAAGCTGCGCGAACTCGGCCCGCGAAAGTGGAGCAAGCGCATGCTTGAAGTAGTGGAAGGCCTGCGCCCGGTATTCCTGTGGGACCACCTGTACGTCGGCGGCGGAAATGCACGACGCCTCACCGAATTCCTCGGCGACGACGTCACAATCGTGCCGAATGTTGCCGGCATCATCGGAGGCGTCCGGGCTTGGGATTTGGAGATCGGCGACTAGTCAGCTCCCTCTCGTGCGCGTTCGGGTGATCTGGCTGCGCTGGCACGACGAAACTCCCGTTGCCGCGCGATACTCGACTGCCCAGCCTGCCGAGCAGAGGTTCAAAGATGACGCCTAAACATGCACTTCCAGCGCTCGCGATCATCTCTGGCACCCTTGCTGCGGGTCTGCTGATCGCCCCTGCAACGGCTGCTCAAGCGGCACCCTCGCCGAACAAACTCCTCACGTCACCGACTGGTCTTGGTCTAGGCAAGGTCAAGCTTCTCGGACCTATCTCGTCGGTCCAGTGCGTTACCTCGCTGAAGTGCCGTGATGCCAGCTACCTACGCATGGGTGACGACGTGGTGAAGGCCGCCTACACCTCAGATGTCGCCAGATACGGTGGCGCGAGTGCGGCAAAGCTGGTGATCCCGGCACAGATCAGGTTCTACCGAGAAGTCAACGGCGGTTCCATCATGCTGACCTCGATCAAGCGCTACTCCAAGGATGGCTACGAAGTGCTCAAGATCAAGTCGGTTCAGAATCCCGATACCTTTCAAATGCTCGGTAGCTGCACACTGATAGTTCGCAAGGGCAGCAAAGTTGTCTACCAGGATGCAGGTCGACGTACGCCACTCAACGCGAGCAAGACCTTCAAGGTGTTGCTCGCCAAAGCTAAGGTCTCGCTAGCCAAAGACTGGAGTCGACTTCCGGTGACTGCTCCGAAGATTTACGGCTGAACGTTCCTGAAGCAAACAGGAGGAGTACGCGCCAGGCCGGAGGCCAGGTGCGACGTCGCCGCTTCGCCCGCCCTGGCAGACGGGCAGCACTGCGATTGCGTCGAGCTACCTGCCAGCCTGACAATCCAACAGTGACCGACACCGCTGCCCTCGCAGATATCTATCGCGACCTGCATTCCCACCCCGAACTGTCCTTCGCCGAGACACGAACCGCAGAAATCGTGGCGAACTTCCTCACGAACCTGGGATTCGACGTCACCACCGGAGTCGGTGGAACCGGGGTGATCGGGCTGCTCGGCAACGGGGACGGACCGGCCGCACTGCTTCGCGCGGACATGGACGCTCTACCAGTGCGCGAAGAAACCGGCCTCGCCTACGCCAGCACCGTGACGACCCTCGATGCCGCCGGTTCCGAGGTTCCAGTCATGCACGCATGTGGCCACGATGTTCACGTCACCTGCTTGCTCGGTGCGTGTGCGGAACTCGCTCAGCACCGCGACACCTGGTCGGGAACGCTCGCGGTGATCTTCCAACCTGCAGAGGAAGTCGCAGGCGCACGGAAGGTCGTCGACGATGGGTTCGCTGACAAGCTCCCGCGGATCGATGTCGTACTCGGGCAGCACGTCGCTCCGATTCCCGCCGGAGTGATTGGTCTGCGAAGCGGGCCAGCGTTCGCTGCCTCCGACACCGTGGACATCGTGATGCGCGGCCAAGGATCACACGGTTCACGACCAGAGGCATCGGTCGATCCGATCGTGATGGGAGCTGCAGTCGTGATGCGGTTGCAGACCATCGTTGCCCGCGAGATCGCCCCGACCTCAGAGTCTGCTGTGGTGACGGTCGGGACCTTTCACGCCGGATCCAAAGAGAACATCATTCCGAGTGAGGCCGCACTTGGGCTCACTGTTCGCACGTACACCGATGACGTGCGCGATCGCGTCCTCGCTGCCATCGACCGGATCGCCCGCGGTGAGGCGATCGCTTCTGGCGCTAGCGATGAGCCGCTGGTCAAGGTGTCGCCCGATTCGTTCCCGGTCTTGATTAACGATCCCGACGCTGTCGAGCGAACCCGTACGGCGCTGTCGGCATCCGGCGCGCTAGTTGTGGATCCCGGACTCGTGAGTGGAAGCGAGGATATCGGGATGCTCGCGACCGCGGTCAATGCGCCGCTCGTCTACTGGCTATTGGGCGGGCAAGACCCGGCGGAGTATGAAGGTGCAACCACCATCGAGGAGCTCCACAAGCGGATGGCTGAGCTTCCGGCGAATCACTCGCCGTACTTTGCACCGGTTATCGAGCCGACGTTGACCAACGGGGTGAACGCGCTTGTCGCGGCTGCCCGGGAATGGCTGCCGCCGCAGGAGTCCTGACCCCAAGTCGCTGGACCGCTGCCTCAGCCGATTCTTCAAAGAAGCGCTAGATCGGCATGCGGTATCCGTAGAACTCCTGGTCTTCGTTGTAGCCGCCCTGTCCGGCGCCTAGATGCTCGAATGACTCGACGAATTCGATCGCCTCGATCCACTTCACCTGCTTGAAGCCAAGCTCAATCTCGTCCCGCAGCCGCAACGGTGCACCATGAGATTCGTTCAGCGGTTCACCGTTCATTTCGTACGCCAGGATCGTGTGTTCGTGCCGCATGTTGGCGATGGGATGACAGTCGTAGTAGCGGCCTCCCTCCGGGCCTTGAGCGAATGAGTAGAACACCACCCACTTTGCCTCCGGCTGCGGCTTGACGATGTCGAGGATCTCGCTCATGCGCACGCCGGCCCACTCGGCGATACCGGACCATCCTTGGATGCAGTAGTGGGCAGTGATCTGCTCGGACTTGGGTAGCGCCAAGAGCTGCGCATACGACAACTCGGTTGGGACGTCGACCAGGCCGTCGATGCGCAGCGAGTAGTTGGTCCATCCGTCGGCTTTGAGCGCCTCGTAGTCCTCGGTTTCCGGCCGCTCACCGTTGGGCCAGAAGAAGGGGGAGATGTCCTTCTTGGTGTACGTCGCCTTGGGATTCCACCACTCCATCAAGAACTTGATTCGGCCGACCATGAACCGGCCAGCATGTTGGACTTTGCGCGGATATCGGATCGTCAGCGGCGAGGCAGCGATCCAGAACACGACGACGACAGCCATCCACAGGACGTATAACCAGACCCCCAACCCCGATGTGGTGTCGGTACCCAGGGTGATGTGGTTGACGTTGCCAACGAAGCCAGTGATGAAGATCATCGCGGTGTGAATGACGATGAAGATCAACATCCAGATCATCACCAGGAAGTGAATCGAGCGCGCCACTTGCCGATTCAAAAGCCCCGCGCCGGTGCCGAACCTCGCAGAGATGGCGGGCGCCTGCAATAGCCCCGTGATCATCGCCAGCGGCGCAGCGATGAAGACCGTCACAAAGTAGGCGAGCAACTGCAGGGCGTTGTAGGTGCTGAATCCGGCATTTTCGGGGAGTTGCAATGACAGGTACTGGAAGGCCGTCGACACCGCGTTCGGAAAGACGTCAAGGGAGGTGGGCACCAATCGACGCCACTGGTCACTGCTGAAAATCAGAATGAAGAAGATCACCCCGTTGATCAGCCACAACAGGTCGAAGCTGAAGTGCCACCAGCGCGCGAGCCCGATCGAATGGCGGAATCCGGGGATTCCTACTTGAGCGGGCAGCGCGACTGAGTCATCCTTCGCGGTCCACACGGTGGCGGCGTCTGCGCTATCTCGGCGGTCTGCGGGTACCGGACCGCGCAGTCGCAGCCACTCAGTGTCGGGCTTGCTGCCCGAGTCCAGGTACAGCCGAGGATGGTCGGCCAGGATCTGCAGGCCCGCTCGAATGATGAAGACCATGAAGAACAGGTTGAAGAAGTGCTGCCAGCGCAACCACCATGGGAATCCGGATTCAACGGGGGTCACATAGTCGCTGGACGTGCCGGGGTATTGAAAGATGAAGTCCTGATACCAGGTCTGGTGCGACAGTTCGCGAACAACGGCGATTGAGACCGCCAGCGCCAAGACTCCAAGCGGCACTAACCACAAGGTGCTGAACCAACGCCGCCGTATGCGCACCGATGGCAAGCGCGCACGATTCTCGGTGATGCCCCCTGCCCAGTCATCCACAACGATGGGGCCGTTGTAGTTGCCTTGGTTGTAGTACGGCTGGAGGGAGTCCTCAAGTGGATCTTTATCTCCAGACATGACGCCATTCGCCTCCTCGTGGGACGCACTCTGCGACGACTGGTGGGTCCCGCTGCCGCGTATCCACCAAACTATCGGTGCGGGCGCGGGATTGGCTGCCTAAACAGTCACTAGCCCACCCGGGTCTGCCGGGCGGGCCAATGAAGCGTGACGATCAAGGGGGTTACTTGACGGACCAGCTCTTCGTCCAGCGCAAGACTTCGCCACCGGCGGCAGCTGGCTTGGTCACGATCTTGACCTTGACCTTGATGGTCTTGCTGCCGTATGTGGTGACCTTGACCTTGCCGGTCTTGAGACTCTTCGTGTACGAGCAGTACTGGACGTCGCCGCGGGTCGCCGCGCGATTGCTCGTTGATTTACACGACACCGTGATGGATTTGAGTGAGCCTGCCGACGATGGCGTGATCTTCGCGGACTTCACGACGGTAGTCGTACCGGTGCGTGGGAGGGTCTTCTTCGTGGTGGTGTTGACGACGAGTTGTGCGCCATCCGAAGCGGATGCGGTGTACGTCAATTCGATCGAACCATTGGCGCTCGGTGACAGACCCGAAGAAGCGTAGATCGCTCCGGCCGTTCCGATGCTTCCACCGGCACCACCGCCTGAATCCGACGCCCCACCGCCTCCGCCGCCGCCGAAACCGCCACCGCCAGATCCTGCTTGCCCGAATGTGTTGTCACCGAAACCGCCGTCGCCGCCGTATGCGGGCCCAGCGGGCCCACGGCCGCCGTCGTTACCGCCACCCCCAGAGCCGCCGTTTCCGTCGCTGCCGGGGCCGGCACCGCCACCGCCCCCAACTCCACCGGTTCCGGCGGCACCGCCACCGCCGGGTCTGGTTCCCTGACCGTTGCTGCCGGCGCCGACAGCGCCTCCACCGGATCCACCATTGCCTCCTTCGGCGCCGCCGCCCCCGCCGCCGCCGGCGATGATCTGGCTCCCAACGGTCCCCGCGTTCACAGACGAGGATCCGCCGCCGCCGCCGGATTCGGTGACGCCTCCTCCGCCGATAAACAATGCAAGATTCTGCCCCCCAACAACCGTCATGGTCGCTGATACGCGCGCGCCGCTACCACCGAGACCACCTACGCCGGCGGCGCCGGAAGCGCCGCTCCCGCCAATAGCAACGACATCAACCGAGGTGACTCCGGACGGCACAATCCACGTCGCACTTCCGGCGGTCGTGAAGTTGACGACAGTGCTCGCCTGCGCACTGGTTGGTACTGCTGCAGCCATGCCAGCCGCCACCAAGCACCCCGCTCCTGCGATTGCCCATGTGCGACGTATCGGTGACATCTGTTCTCCCCGTGGCTATTTGGTAGCTAGATTTACCACTCGCGTCTGAAGATATTCGGTTGACGGTACTGCCGACGCGTTCGTGCACAGATGCGTACCGCCATTCGAGTGATCTTGGTGGATCGACGCCGGAGCCGTCGCTTCGCTCCTCCCCACCCTCACGGCCTGCACTTCGTGCATGCCTAGGGTTCGAATGCTGCACTGCAACAACGACACGAGGCCCCATCCCTAACGGGACGAGACCTCA
>DMNR01000054.1:6644-10127 GCA_003452655.1 Actinomycetota bacterium
GTCGTTGGCGGAGGGCCAGGGATTCGAACCCTGGGTGAGGGGTTACCTCACAATGGTTTTCAAGAGATTCGGAACCATAAGCCGAAACCCATATGGCATAAGGGTTTCACGCGATTTTGAGCCCAATCTTGAGGGGTTCAGTACGCGCTCAGTGCGCACCGGTACGCACAGGCGTTCGGTTACCGGGTGTTTGGTGCCACGAGTCCTGGTCCGCACGGTCCGGCTCATGAGTGAACAGATGACCTGGTTGACGGTGCTGGAAGCGTGCGAGGTTGCGCGCTGTTCGCGGGCAGGTTTGTACAAGTGGTGGGCATGCGGTGAAGGTCCTCGCTATGTCGAGTTAGGTCGCAAGCGGCTCGTACGGCAGGACTGGCTAGAAGACTGGATGCTGGCCGCGGAGGTGCGCTCATGACGCATGTGGTGACAGCTCCAACGTTGTCTCAGCTTCCGGGCGGGCGCAAGAACTCGTGGCGTGTTCGGTGGCGGGTGGATGGCCGAGCGCGGACGAAGCACTTTCCGACGAAGACGGCGGCACTGGCGTTCTTGTCGAAGGTGAACTCTGCTCGTACATCTGGGCGTGACTTTGACGATGACACCGGCGCGCCGATACTCAAGTCCACACTGGTCAAGGCCGGTCCGACTTTCGCCGAAGCTGCCCAGGAGATCGTCCGAACGTCATGGGACAGCCTGCTGGGAACTTCACGTCATGGCCTTGTTGCCGGACTCTCGCAGGTCATTTCGGTGACGTGTTCAGCGAACATCGATAGGTCGACGATCTACGCAGCGGCCTTCGCTCAGTTGTCAGGGGTCGAGCTCGATCGCACGACAACGGACACCTGGCGCCGGGTTGAGCAGACGTCACTTCCTATTCGAAGCGTTGACTCCGCCGCCGTTGCACAGATCGTTGCGCAGATTTCACGTAACCTTGATGGGTCTCGTGCCGCACCGGCGACAGTGGCCCGGCGCCGTTCACCGCTGGTGAAACTCTTAGCTGCCGGCTTCGATGGTTCCGGGATGCCTTCGCCTGCATTGCCGACCCGGCCACGTGGAACGAAACACGCAGTCACCGACCAGGTGTCACCGTCACGTATCGGCACGGCTGCCGAGGCTGCTCAAGTGATCGGCAAAGTATCTGTCCCCGGTTTTCGGATGGCGTTCTGGCTGATGCTCTATGCCGGTCTACGACCGGCTGAAGCGATCGGCCTTCGATGGTCAGGTGTCGACGTGGACGCACGGCGTTTGATCATTTCTGAGACAACGCCACATGCGGGTAAAGCGTTCACTGACTCTGGCAAAGACTTTGATGTGCAGCAACCGAAGTGGCGCCCGTTGAGGTCGTCTCGAATGGTTCCGATGATCGATCCGCTCGCAGAGCTCCTCGCCGAGTCCGGGCCGAGCGGGCAGTTGGTGTGCATGACATCAAGGCAGACCCATATCGGGTCATCGGACCTTGGCCACACGTGGAAACGCGCACGCAACAAATTCGATAACTGGGCGCAGGCGAAGCTATCGGTGCCTTACGACCTGCGACACACTCACGCATCGATTTCGCTCAATGCCGGAGTGCCTGTCCGCGAGCTGGCGGAACGTCTTGGGCATGCACCGTCCCAGTTGTTGGATACGTACGCCGATGTCGTGGTTGCTGACGAGGGCCGCTGGACCGACGCCATCGGCACCGCCTTCGAAGGTAGCGAGAGCGTCCAGCTACGCGCTGTGTGAAGCATTCGGACGCGTCCTGCAGACGGTTCCGCAGGCACAGTGTCAATGGCTGACGCTGCCCCTTGCCCAGTGGCAATTGTCGCTGCTGGCGAACTAGCCGACATCCAACGTGGGAATGGTCGGATCTGTTCGGATGTAGAGCTGGGTGCATGAAAGGTCGCTGTGGCCGGTGATGTTCGCGGCGATGTCAACGATGCTCATGCCCGACTGGGCAGCCAGAGTCGCTGCGGTGACACGCATTGAACGAGACGAAAGCGCCCGGTTCTCCGCCGAAACTCCAGCTTCCTTGCATACCCGCTTGATCAACTGGTTGAGGCCACATGCTGTTACCGGTTCCCCGTTGGGTGTGACAAAGAGTTCTTCATTGACCAGTCCCAACCTGCGGCGAACCTCGAGCCAACGTTCCAATGCGCAGGCTGGACATACAAGCGGACAGGGCCGTTCACCGTTGGTGTTCACATGCTCAACCACGCACTCGTAGGTCGTGGAGTTCGTCGATCCGCGTTGCGCGGCCAGAACCCGCCCCTTCTCCTCAAAGACATCGAACGTGTAGCCAGTCGCAGTTTTAGTCAGGCTTGCTTGCTTCACCTTGGGTAGGTCAGCTGCGCGTCGGCCGGTGTTGGTGCCTACGAGTAAAGAAGCCATCAGGTAGCGGCTCGTGTGGAGACGGTTGATGAAGTGAGAGAGATACCAGTCCCGGTCCGCCGCGCTCGCCGCATCCCAAGACCGCTGCATCGCTTCGATGCGTTCTACGTTGAACGCGTAGCGCCACCGATTGCGGATCGCCGAGACATCGTTGAGACTTTCCTTCGCCATCTCAATGTCGGTAGCACCGACAGCAAGCCCAGAAAGAGGAGTGCCACCTGGATGGTCTGCGATCCAGTCGCGCAACAGTCGAAAACCTGTCGGGTTCTTTCCGCTGTTAAGCACGTGCCGATCGTCGCCTACAACCATAGTGATACTCCGCAGGTTCACAACGAACGCATCAGATGGCAGTTGTTGTACAACCGGTTTGGTGCTGCCCAGGACTCCAACGGTTGCCTGCGCAATGGCGACGACAGCCCGTCGTGCGGATTCACCATGGGCGGTTTGAACATGGTTAGCGAGAGCACATAGTTCGGCCACCGTGAATGCTTCGGTGCGAGGTAGTCGTTTGTCGGACCCTGACTTTCTTCGCGTTGCCATGTATGCGTCGGTGCGCATGCCCGTCGGGTCGTTGTGCCCGCTGTTCTCGTGTGCGGCCGCGATGGCATTTCGTGCTGTTTCGCGGGTGTAGTTCGCCCAGTCGTGATGTTCCAGGTAGCGCAATATGTTCTGCTCCTTTGTTGGCAGGTAGTCCAAGTCGTTCACCTCGCACCACTCGATGAACTTTTCCCATTCCCGTGCTAGTCGCTTCTGACGTCGTGGTGATGGCGCACCCGCTGCGCGGACTTGTTCGGCGGCCCGCCGTGCTGCTTGGTCGGTTGGTTTCATGATGCATCCAAGAGCGTCTTGGCGACACGTTGTGTCGGGCGTCCACCGCGGTTGATGTAAGCCAATGTCGTGGTGGGGCTTTGGTGACGCAAGCCTGACTGGATCTCGTCCACGGCCCGCCCGNCGAGGTCTGCTTGCGTCGCGTATCCGGATCGGGTGGAGTGTGCTGTCCAGAGCGGTTCCAGGCCGACCGCGGTCGCGAGGTGTTGCATGTCTCGCGCTGCAGTTAGGGCGAGGCCACGGTTCTTCGGACGAATGACCGCCCGTGGGCGTGTGGAGACGCAGAGCGGG
>DMNR01000278.1:0-2340 GCA_003452655.1 Actinomycetota bacterium
TACCGGACGTTGAACCTGGGGTCGTATTCCTTAATCCAGGAGTACTCCACTTGCAGCGCTTCAACTTCGTTTGCCACCGTCACCCAGTCCACGCGAGCAGCGGAGTTGACCATCGCGTAGGTGCGCGGATGAAGCGAATGGACGTCAGCGAAGTAGCTGTTCAGTCGACTGCGCAGGCTGCGGGCCTTGCCGACGTAGATGACCACGTCATTCTCGTCCCGAAATCGGTACACACCGGCGGACTCCGGGATGCTGCCAGTTTCAGGTCGATAGGTTGACGGGTCTGCCACAGGGCCAGAGTAACGCCGCCCAAGCTGCCGCCACCGATACCCGATCGAGTGGTGGGGCTACCGAGCGTTGATGTGACGTAACCCGTGGACCATCGGTTAGGCGCGGGATTTGTGGTGTCCGTCGTGAATCCACCCGTTGCGCCCCGGCATGGCCCACCGTTGGCCGGATGACTACGGCAGCCAACCCAATCCGAACGATGCGCCTGACTTCTTGTGCCGTCCTCGGCACGGTGGTACTCGCACTGACAAGCACGGTCGCCGCTGCTTCTCCAGTGACTGCAACTACTACTGACGCAACGCTGCGATCTACCCGCGTGTTCATCGAGGGCGATTCTCTAACCGTCGGCTCCGCCGCAGCGCTACGCCACCAGCTCAAAGGTCACGTGAAGTCCGTTCACGTCGACGCTCAAGTTGGTCGACACACGGGCGAGGGAATCCGAAAGCTACGCGGACAGGCCGCGCAAAGTGCCGGGATCTGGGTCGTGGCTCTTGGAACAAATGATTCACCCAGCAGCGCTCAGACCCGCAAAAACGTCAAAGCTGTCATGCGACTTGCGGGCAAGAATCGCCAAGTCATCTGGGTCAACGTTGTACGACCAGGCGGCTACCAGCGAGTCAACCGCACCCTGAAAGAACTCGATGCTGCCAATCCACAGCTCACCGTCATCGACTGGGCAGCCGTGATCCGCAAGCAGCGTGAACTCCTCACCGGCGACCGTGTCCACTTGACTCCCAAGGGCTATCGCATCCGTGCGATAGAAACGCGCAACGCGATTCTCGCTCTAGCCCAGAACGACATTCCCGCCTGAGACCGTGACCGACTGCTTCGGTAGTGGCTTGGTTGCCGGTCCCTGAATGACAGCGCCAGTGTCGGCGTTGAACTTACTGCCGTGGCATTGACAGATGCCTTCATTCCCGCTGACCTCTGTTAACGGGCAACCTTCGTGGGTACAGATTCCGCTGTGACAGACAAACTCCCCTGCAGTTGGTTGCGCCAAAAGCCAGGTGGTGCCGTCACCCTTGGCCAGTTTCGCACCCCCTACCGGAACCGCCGCCGTGGTAGTGAGAACGGCTCCCGATGCAGACGCCGAAGCCGAACCGCTGCCGGCTGCCGTCGGTGCCGCTGCACTCGTGGTGGGAGAACTGCTGGCACCTGAGCTGCAAGCTGCCAGAGCGACTCCGGCAACGCCGGCCACACCGACTGCCAGCACCGCTCGGCGAGGGAGATCGGTGGAGGTGTCGGCGCTTTCCGGAACGATCTCGTCGACTGCAGTCGCCTCGTGCGCCTTGATGTCCTTCATAACTAGCCCTTCGGTTTGCGAACAGGAGCCTTGCGGGTTGTCGCTTTCTTAGCCGGTGCTTTCCTGGCGGTCGCCTTCTTGGCGGGTGTCTTCTTAGCAGGTGCCTTCTTAGCGGGAACTAAACGAGCCGGGATAGCTGCGACAGTGACGCTCTTTGTTGGCTTGGCAGATACCGTATCTATCAAATCCGCAAGAAACTGGCCGGTGTGGCTGGTCTTTACCAAAGCCACATCCTCGGGGGTGCCCGTGGCTACGACAGTTCCCCCGCCCGAGCCACCTTCTGGACCCATGTCGATAACCCAATCAGCACACTTAATGACATCGAGATTGTGTTCAATGACGACCACAGAGTTTCCTTGATCAACAAGGCGTCCGAGCACGAGCAACAACTTGCGGATGTCCTCAAAGTGCAACCCGGTCGTCGGCTCATCCAGGACGTAGATCGTGCGGCCAGTTGACCTCTTCTGCAATTCCGCACTCAGCTTGACCCGCTGTGCCTCGCCTCCGGACAGCGTGGGCGCTGATTGTCCGAGTCGGACGTAGCCGAGACCGACGTCAACCAACGTCTGCAGGTGGCGGGCAATCGCCGGAACGGCGGCGAAGAACGCCAGGCCCTCCTCGATCGGCATGTTGAGCACATCTGCGATTGTCTTGCCCTTGTAATGGACTTCAAGTGTCTCGCGGTTGTACCTGGCGCCACGGCAAACCTCGCACGGGACGTAGACGTCCGGCAGGAAGTTCATCTCGAT
>DMNR01000278.1:2470-3198 GCA_003452655.1 Actinomycetota bacterium
AGGAAGTTCATCTCGATCTTGATGGTGCCATCCCCCGAACACGCCTCGCAGCGTCCGCCTTTGACATTGAAGGAGAAACGACCAGGCATGTACCCGCGAACCTTGGCCTCCTCCGTGGCGGCGAACAGTTTGCGTACGTGGTCGAATACACCGGTGTAAGTGGCGGGATTGGAGCGAGGAGTGCGACCGATCGGCCCCTGATCCACGTGGACGACCTTGTCGACGAACTCCGTCCCAGTGACCTTCAGATGACGTCCCGGCACGGAACGGGCCAGGTGAAGGTCGCGAGACAGGGTGCGATATAGGACATCGTTGACGAGTGTGGACTTGCCCGAACCTGACACCCCGGTAACGGCAACCAGGCAACCAAGGGGAAACGCCACCGTGACGTCCTGCAGGTTGTGCTCGCGGGCGCCGTGGATAACAATTTCGCGACCCAATTCCGGTGCCCGACGCTCGGCCGGAACCGCAATCTCCCGGCGCCCCGACACGTAAGCGCCGGTGAGTGACTCCTCGCTGGCCTCCAACTCTGCCAACGGGCCACTGACAACTACTCGGCCGCCGTGTTCGCCAGCGCCCGGTCCGATGTCAACGATCCAATCGGCGCTGCGAATCGTGTCCTCATCATGCTCGACGACAATCAGGGTATTGCCGAGGTCGCGCAACCGAACCAGAGTCTCGATCAGGCGACGGTTGTCGCGTTGGTGCAGACCGATGCTCGGCTCATC
>DMNR01000278.1:3393-3865 GCA_003452655.1 Actinomycetota bacterium
TGTGCCTCGCCTCCCGCCAGGGTGCCTGCCGCCCGGTCCAGTGTCAGGTAGTGCAACCCCACGTCTACCAGGAACGCTAGTCGTTCATTGACCTCCTTGAGCACCCGCTCAGCGATGACCAAGTCACGCTCGGACAGACTCAGGGCAGATAGGAACTCCAGGCAAGCCCCGATCGGCATCGCGGCAATCTGCGCGATCGAGTGCTCAGCAATAGTCACTGCCAGACTCAACGGTTTGAGCCGCGCACCATGACAGTCCAAACACGGCACCTCCCGCATGTATCCGGCGAATCGATCGCGGCTTGTATCCGTGTCTGCTTCGAGGTGTCGACGTTGAATGAAAGCTACAGCGCCCTCGTATCCGGTCGTGTACGAACGATCGCGCCCATACCGATTGCGGTATTTGACTGTGACGGAATCGCCCTTGCCGTAGAGGATCGCTTCCTGAATCTGAGCTGGCAGGTCTTCCCATT
>DMNR01000339.1 GCA_003452655.1 Actinomycetota bacterium
TGATGACCGGCCGAAAGTTCCGGGCCGAGGAGGCCGAGGGTTGGGGACTGTTCAACGAGGTGATCGAGCCCAACCAACTCATGGCGCACGTCATGGAGGTGGCCCGAGGCCTGGCCGAGAACGTGGGCCCCAAGGCGGTCGCCACCACTAAGTACCAGTTGTACCGGGATGCCGACCGCAGCGTCGGGCCGGCCGTGTCCGACGCCCAACGGTTCATGCGTGAAACCATGGCCGGACCCGAGTTCGCCGAGGGCGTGAAAGCCTTCCGGGAGGGCGTCCCGCCCGACTTCCCGAATGCGGCCGTGGAGCCAGCCGGTCCGGGCTCTAACATGGGCGATACGCCCGGATAGCTCAGTTGGTCAGAGCAGCTGTCTTGTAAACAGCAGGTCGTCGGTTCGAATCCGACTTCGGGCTCCAAAACCCTTGCAATTGCAGCGATCTGAGCACTCTAGCGTTTGCTCGATAAATGCTCTGGCCACTTTGGGGGCCACGAACCCTCCTGGTAGGGAGTGGTACTGGGTAGTAGGCGCTCTCGAAACAGGTTGAAGCGCAACTGGGTACCAAGCCCTACCACCTCTTGCTACCAAAACCGACTGTTTCTGGGGGCTTTGACCGACATGCGAGTCTGCCTGACGAATGGTCTTCAGTCCCTGGTGATCTGGTGATCTGGTGATCTGGTGATCTGGTGATCTGGCGGCCTGCGGTCTGCGATCGGCGAGTGGCTCGGGAGGAGAACTCTGACCAGCCGAAAGGTCATGGACCGCCAGTTCTCGCAGAACCACGCGGGCACGTCACCCGCTGACAATCACCTCAATCAAGAAGAACGGGTGTTTGCCCGCCATGCCCGCAGCTCACCGAGCAGTCTTGAACGCTCGACAACTGGCTCGTCGGCTACGTAAATGGGTCGCGAACCCGCAAAACTACGACGAACACATTGCCTGGGCTCACAGACGAGCAGCTCAAACCTCAACCGCTGCCTGAGACCTCCCAGTCCGGGGGTGTTCAACCATGCCGGTCCTTCTTCTCACGGTGTCCGTTGGAGACCCTTTCGGTCCACCTCTGACCATCCCAATATCTACGTTCAAACCGCCTGAACGGGGTTGCTTCGACGCCGGCACTTGGGGAGGCGGGGCTACATTCGATGGTGTTGGCCCATTCAGAGTGGCTGAATTTTGAGGCTTGGACCTGCTGCGCACCGTGATCACCTGCGTGGAACCGCACTTTGTGCAACGGCTGAAGCGCGTAAAGGTAGCCAGTTTGGCCTCGTGCATCGACTGGCGAGCCAGGTCCTGTGGCCGTCGAGTTAGTCCACGGCCCACAAGTGGAGGTTGTTTGGCCTCTCGCTCTGACATCTTCTCGGCACGCCCCTCGTTGCCGCATATGGTGCATTTTCGCTGAACGTCGCGTGCCATAGTCGCATCCTACGCTGGCCGAAACGACCATGCGTGTGCCGCTCTCAATAACCAGCCACGACGCCAGTACGTCCTTCAGTCAGCGAGCGTTACGCTGGAGCCCCGCGTGAAGTGACTAATAGCGCTTGCTGGCCCTCTGGGTCAACTCGCAGACAA
The DNA here is from genome assembly GCA_003452655.1 of Actinomycetota bacterium. Lineage (GTDB taxonomy): Bacteria > Actinomycetota > Actinomycetes > S36-B12 > UBA10799 > UBA10799. Next base: position 1,569 of record DMNR01000339.1, read on the forward strand.
GAGACAAGCGTGCCGAATGGTCTCTAAATGGTAGCTATTTAGTCAAGTCCAGACCGCCAAAGTCGGCGAAATACGCCCCGTCGGATGGGTGAGGCCCGACAAAAAATACAAGAAGAACGGGAGCGATTGTGGTCCCAATAACATCAAAGTAGATTCTCGCTGCCCGTTCAGGGGTGGTTTGGTCGCCCGCCTTCAAATGCCATTCGGTGCTGCCTGATATTTTGGCGCCAGCGATCCTCACTTCATATGCATAGGAAACTTGACCGTTGGCAGCGAAAGCGACTCCATGACGAGAGTGCCACTCCCTCATCGGTCCGAGGTTCTCGCCAGATGAGCGGCGTTGAAGCAATGTCGCTGCCTTGTGGGCGAATGGCCAACGAGTGACGTCGAGCTTGTCGGCGGAAGTGAGGGCGCCTTGGTGGAGTGCTAGTCGGGCTGATGCGTTGCTAGCTTTGGCGAACGCGTCGCTCGGTCTAGTGACTTCAGTCGAACGTTCTTCCTGACCGACTAGCCAAGCGCGGAGTGTCTGGTCGTCGAAGCGAAACTTTTTCGGCTCGACGGTAAAGGTGACATACGGTTGGACAGTTCTCCGGTACTTTCTACCAAGTTGACATGCCGCCGCCTCGGCACCTGCGAACTCCTCAAGTAAGCGCAACTCTTGCGCATTGGGGGAATCTTCACCCTTGCGTGCAACGATTACGCGGACGTCCCCTACGAGCAATTCCTGGACGAGGTCCCGTGCTTGTGCAGCGAAGTCCTGGTAGACAAAGAGAAATCGAACCATCTGAGATCGAGATCAATTCGAATCGTGCTGGATCGCATCCCATACGAGTCCGATTGGTATCTTCAGATCGCGCAATTCGGCGGTGCTCATTTCGCTCACGGCTCGAGTGACCACATCGAGCAGCGTAGAACCCGCAATCGGCCCTTGTCTCGTAGGTCTCGTAGGTCTGAGGGCCGCCTTCCGGCCCGTGTAGCGTGCGCTGACGATCGTTGCATGTGCGGTCTCGGCCGCCGCTTCGGTGATTCCCGCCACCTCGAGCGATTGGTCGAGCAGTGTTTCAAGAGCTGCGGTCCTGTGTTGGTGCCAGCGGTCTGACATGCCAACGGATTGGATCCTCCGAAACCATGGCTGCCACCATGCTCCTGTTTCGCCATCGAGAATGGCCGCCAAGGCATCGTGGTCTTCTTCGTCTACACCCTTGAGGAAATCACGGGCGATGATCTTGTGGCACTCTGAACTCGCAGGCGCCAGCAGAACCGCTTGCTTATCGTCAGCCCCGTCCCGAGGAACGCGCCTGACATTTTCGCCGTCCTGGCTGATGGCGAGAGCGAACGGACAGTTGGGGCTGACCCAGACGCGCCAGAGGTTGACAGACTCGCCAGACGCCTCAACTGGGTTTGCGTCGACTGCACCTTCCGGCCGGTTCGAATCAAGAAGGACATCGCCCGGACGCCCGTAGACCACGTCCATGCCAGCGCGGTCCACCACCTCGACCCCTTCCACATATCGGTCGATGTAGTCCCTGAGGTTCAGGGCCCCAGCGCCTTCCGGCGTCCAGCCGGGGTGGAGCGCCCGGATCTCAGGGGCTAGGCGGCTGCCTTGGATCTTGCCGTGTGAGACCAGTTCGACGATGCTTGCTGGGATGTCTTCCACTGGCAGTCCTTCCGAGGATGCATAAGGGACCCAACCCGGAGGTTGGATCCCTTGATGAGATCTTGTGTTCCATCGAAGGACTGGGCAATTGCTGCGCAGCCTACGTCGTCTTAAGCGGGAGCCTTCCGCTCGGTAGACAACCCCGAGCGAAGGGATCAGACTCTACGGCGCTCGGATTGCTCTTCACGGTAGCGTGACTGGTCGGATTCGTCAACTCCCGGAGGGCCAATCCCGTCTCCGTTGTCCATCCGGTCATCTTAGGGAGGGTTGAGTCACACCACCAGACGGGACTCACCCGTTCCTTCGGCAACCTGGAAGTGATTCAGTGATGCCGGGTCCGTTCTGGAACGCATTGGAGCTGGCGATTTCGGTGAGGTTGGTTACCCAGGGGGTGGTCCGACCACGATGGGTGCCAATGGGCCTGTTCGGTCACGTGTCGGCTTGATTCCCGCGGTGCTGACGACGGAATGAGGCAGTCGAGAGCGGGCAGCAGGTTCACGAGCCTTGAAGATACTGATCTCGACGCCGGTCCGAATCCAACAGGATCACTGGGCAGAAGGCTCCTCGGCCCCCACACCCAGATCGAGTCCCGTCAGGAGCGACCGGTGCGCCCCCCGAGAGAATGGCACCACTCAATTTCGAGCCGGACAGGTCCGCACCGGTCAGGTTCGCATCACGAAGGTCCGCCCTGCCCAGGACCGCGCGGGACAGGTCGGGGATTGGGCGTTGGTTTCGGTAGTTGGTCCAACTGTCGTGGCCGGTTGTGAGGGCTTCTACTGCTTGGGGGTCGGCCATCGAGTGAACGTAGGACGTCGGCCCCCTTCAGCCCGCCCACCGATACGGTGCGCCATCGGGGCAGCCCGATGCCGACCGCCGGGGCGAGTACGTCGGCCAGGCGGTCGAGGGCACCAGGTGACCATCACGGCGGCGCCCAGCCGTCGAGGACGTCGGGGCGCGGACAGTACGAGACCAGCCCACCAGGTGGCCTACATCGCACCCGGAGCGGTACTCGTGGTTAGTGGGGCGGTCGAGTTTGTGGGCTCACAGGGGCCTCTCAGCAGCTCTCGGGGTGTAGTCGGCGGGCCTTGGCGGCTACACCATCGGGGTAGCGCTCATGCAAGTTGGGCGGTCGCTACTCGTCCGTGTCGGCGTCCCAGCTGTTGTCTGGCGGATCAAAACCCTCCGGCCACTTCGGCGGTTTCTCGGGGTCCCATTTTGTGCTGTCCATGTCCGCCATGGACAGGTTCGACCCTGTGAAATCGGTACCGGTAACTGTTGCCCCTACGAAGCAGACGTCCACAAACGGGGTGTCTGTCAGATTCGCCCCTTCGAGATTGGCGTTCCTGAATGTGGCCCGCCTCATGAATTGCCCTTGCCGGAGGCTCACGTAGCGCATGTCGGCCCCTTCAAAGCTGCAGCCGGTTCCCTCAATCTTGTTTAAGACGGCGTGGAAGAGGTCGGTCTCGTCGAGGGCAGTCCCAACCAGATTGCAGCCGGTCATAATCGAGAAACTCAGATCACTACCGGTGAGGCGTCGATTCTTGAGGCGAATACCAGTCATGTCCGCCTTCGAGAAATGGCGGCCGGTTAGGTCGCGCTCCATCATCACCAGCATCTGCAGGGCTTGACGGTCAGCCATTCGGCGATCTCGCTCCCCGCTGCGACGTTCCAGGTACAGAACCGCTACAGCCAATACCCCACCGCTTGCCAGCCCTCCGCCCAGCTCCAAGCGAACATCGGCCACTGAGGGGCCCCATGGCGCGAGCAGAAGGAGTCCCAGTCCCACTCCCAAGAACCCAGCCAGCGCAATCGCAACGATTTGTCGGGTGGTGGGTGGGCGGGGCATAGCCGAACATCGTTGCACAGGTGTATCGGAGCCCGATCTTCAAGTCTCGGGCCGGTGTTCAGCGCCATGGCGGAAGCTGTCAAGTGGTTGTTGCCGGTTGATCTAGCTTTTTGTTTGGATGGTTGGCTTGTTGATCCACGCGGCGGCTGGTGGCCGGTCGGCTTTGGGTGGCCCGGCGATGAACCGTTCGGGGTGGGCTTGGTAGGCGGCATCGAGGACCGCTTGGCGGGCGTCGATCACGGTGCCGGCGGTCCCGTTGTGGAGATCAGCCGGGTGCAGGTAGCCAATGCCTGAGTGGAGGCGATTCTATGGGGGTCGGCGCTTG
>DMNR01000452.1:0-3612 GCA_003452655.1 Actinomycetota bacterium
AGATGTGTATAAGAATCGAGTCGACGTCGCTGTCCAGCTTCTCCTTGCGCTCGGCCAATTCCTCGCTATCGGCGGCCGCCGCCACGTCAGCGTCTTGCTCCTCGCGTGCTGACCCTTTGTGCTGTTGCTCGCTGCCCATGGGGACTCCCGGTGCGTCGTGGTTAGTTCCTGGTAAGTCGCGAGCCTATCGCTGTTGGTGGAGAAATCGTTGGGTGAATTGCAGACGAAAAATCCAGTCATTTACCAGTCAGGGCGCCAAGCAGTTCATCAGCCGTCCGACATTGGTCGAGCAAGTCGCCAACGTGTGCCTTCGTCCCGCGAAGCGGGTCGAGGGTAGGAACCCGTTGCAGGGAACTTCGGCCCGCAACATCGAAGACCACGGAATCCCAGGACGCCGCTGCTACCGACTCCGGATAGCGCCGCAGACATTCACCACGAAACCAAGCACGAGTATCAACGGGCGCGTCCTGAACTGCAGCGGTGATTTGGGCGTCGTTGGTGAGCCGTTTGAGGCTGCCACGCGCTTCGAGTTTGCGGGCCAATCCCTTGCCAGCGGTCATGTCTGCGTACTGGAGATCAACGAGTTGCAGGCGGGCGTCGGACCAGTCCAGGCCGTCACGACGGCGATAGCCCTCGAGGATCTGCAATTTGGCGACCCAGTCCAACTCGTCGGCACACAACATGGGATCGACGTCAAGGCGGTCCAGCACGTCAAACCAGCGGGTCAACACGTCGGTGGTCTGGTCATCAACGTCGCTGCCGTACCGGCGTTCACAGAATGCTGCGCAACGTTCGGCATAGGTGCGCTGCAGCTCCAGTGCCGTCATCTGGCGACCATCAGCCAGTTCCAGTTTGTACTGCAGAGAGACGTCGTATGAGACCTCGTGCAGGGCGGTCACCGGTTTCAACAGCGCCAGGTCGCTGAGGTCAACATCGGCCTCAATCAGGCTCAGGACAAGCGATGTCATGCCCATCTTGAGGTACGTGGGTACCTCGGCGAGATTGGCGTCGCCGATGATCACATGGAGTCGACGGTGATACTGCGGATCGGCATGCGGTTCGTCTCGCGTGTTGATCATCGGGCGCTTCAACGTAGTTTCAAGCCCGACCTCAACCTCAAAGAAGTCAGCGCGCTGTGACAATTGGAATCCGTGGCCACGGCCATCCTGACCGACACCAACACGACCTGCGCCAACGATCACCTGGCGTGTGGCGAAGAACGGCAGCAGACCTCCGACGATCGCACTGAACTCGGTCGCTCGCGACATCAAATAGTTCTCGTGCGTGCCGTAGGACGCTCCCTTGTTATCGGTGTTGTTCTTGTAAACGCGAATCTCCGGAACGCCTGGCAGGGAGCGGGCAATCTCCGCCGCCCGAGCCATGATGACTTCACCTGCCCGGTCATAGACCAGCGCATCGAGAGGCGTCAGAACCTCGGGACTTGAGTACTCCGGATGTGCGTGGTCGACGTAGAAACGGGCGCCGTTCGTGAGGACAGCATTTGCCAAACCGAGATCTGCGTCAGTCAACTGTGAGGGATCTGCCTCGGCTCGGGACATGTCAAAACCCCGCGCATCACGCAGCGGGGTTTCCTCGTCGTAGTCCCAGCGAGTGCGACTAGCGGCGGTTGGGAGTTGGTTGGAGTAGGCGTTGACGACCTGCGACGACATCATCATCGCGTTGACGTTTGGGTGACCGGGAACAGAAATCCCGTACTCGGTCTCAATCCCCATCACCCGAACAACGCTCATGAGAACACTGTACGGGCGATGTTGGGGATTGAGACCGCTAGCACGCTAGGACGGCAGGTTCGGATTCAGCAGACGGTAACCAGTCGGATCGTCCGGCAGGTACCAGGCGAAGCCTTCTTCAGCAAAGATCAGAACGACGTTCGCAATGATGATGATGATGAATGCCCACACGAGGATCCGGCTGATCCAGAGCGCTGCATTACCGGTGGGAGCAACCGGCAGGGTTGGCTTGAAGAACATCAACATGATGGCGCTGTACGCAATAACCACAATGAAAGTGATCAGTGCCCAGGTGTAGAGGTGGAGGCCCAATACTGCATCGCCGTACCCTGCGTCACCGGGAAGGATGTGAAGCTCGATCTGGCGAGTTGACATCGTTGCGCCGAGCATCGCGCCAACGATCATCAGGCCATACGAACGGGCATAGCCCGCGAGAGTGAGCATGCCCTTGCGAGCTTGGCCAACCATCCAGATTGCAGCGATTCCGATGAGCATCATCGCCATCCGTTGAAGCACACACAGTGGACACGGCATATCTGTACCGATGAACTGCGTCGAGATCGCGGCGAGAATGACAAGCGCGTAGCCGAAGGCCACGAGGTGAGGGAACCAATAACCCACGTAGTTCCAGAATGTGGGGTTTGCAGGGATGTCGGGGTTAGTGGCCTCGGGTGCTGGGGCCGTTGTATCAGTACTCATCACGCCGCCTTAGAAGCTCAGGTCCAGTTTGGACGTTACGTGGTGGTGGAAGACGAAGGCCGTGAGTACGAACCCTACGAAGAACAGTGGTACCACGATCTTGGGTGGCGATCCCTTCGCGGCGAAGATCGCCGCCACTAGCAGGACGATGAAGATTATCGTGTCCACGAATAACTCCCTGTCGAAATTCGATCACCGCAACATGCGACGGGGGATTTTCTAGCACTTATGGAGGATTGTTCGCGCGCTCAACAGCTAACCGAGTGACACGTGTGTAGTTGCTCGGGACCTTGGTCCCACTGCAAAGTGCTAGAGGTACTGCCCCGTGTTGGCGACCGTATCGATCGATCGACCTGCTTCGGTGCCCTTCTTGCCTTGGACCAGCGTGCGAATGAAGATGATCCGTTCGCCCTTCTTGCCGGAGATTCGCGCCCAGTCATCGGGGTTGGTGGTGTTAGGCAGGTCCTCATTCTCGCGGAACTCATCAACACAGGCCGACAACAGGTGGTTCACCCGAATTCCCTTTTGACCGGTGTCGAGGAAGTCCTTGATCGCAGACTTCTTCGCTCGCGCAACAACGTTCTCAAGCATCGCGCCAGAGTTGAAGTCCTTGAAGTACAAGATCTCCTTGTCGCCGTCGGCGTACGTGACTTCAAGGAAACGGTTGTCCTCGTCCTCTGTGTACATCCGCTCGACAGCACGCTGGATCATTGCCCGGACAGTCTGCTCCGGGTCTCCCCCGTTGGCTGCCAGATCTTCTGGATGTAGTGGCAAATCCGAGGTCAGGTAGATAGCCATGATGTCTGCTGCCGCTTGTGCATCTGGTCGCTCAATCTTGATCTTCACGTCGAGGCGGCCTGGGCGCAGGATGGCTGGGTCAATCATGTCCTCGCGATTGGATGCGCCAATCACGATGACGTTCTCGAGACTCTCGACTCCATCGATCTCGCTGAGCAATTGCGGCACGATGGTGTTCTCAACATCGCTGCTCACGCCGGTTCCACGCGTGCGGAACAGCGAGTCCATCTCATCGAAGAAGACGATGACGGGCATTCCCTCGGAAGCCTTCTCGCGCGCTCGCTGAAACACCAGTCGGATATGCCGCTCAGTCTCGCCAACGTACTTGTTGAGCAATTCAGGGCCCTTGATGTTCAGGAAGAAC
>DMNR01000452.1:3704-3831 GCA_003452655.1 Actinomycetota bacterium
GCCCTTGATGTTCAGGAAGAACGAGCGATGCTGATCAGTGCCTTCTCTGGCCGCAACCTTCTTTGCCAGCGAATTCGCCACTGCCTTGGCGATCAGTGTCTTCCCGCAACCGGGCGGGCCGTAGAGC
>DMNR01000071.1 GCA_003452655.1 Actinomycetota bacterium
GCCAACGGAGACGCCCACGGCCACCCCGACCGAGACGCCAACCGCCACGCCGACTGTTACGCCGACACCAACACCGATGTTCTGGCTCCTGCGGGCTTCCAAGGATTCTGAGCCCACAATCGGTTCGTATGTGGCGAGTGGCGATAGGATCACCTATACCATCTGGGTGACGAATGTAGGCAATATTCCTGCGATCAATGTGCCAATCACGGACAGCATACCGGCAGGCACGAGCTTCGTCTTTGGCTCTGATATTCCGCCTGTCGTCTCCGGTCCCGATCCGCTGGTTTGGACGCTGCCGTCTGCCGAGCCAGGGGTGGCCTACTCATTCAGCTTTGCTGTAGTGGTCACCGGTTTGACCGGTTCCGGCTCAATCCTGAATGTGGCGTATGTTGGGAATAGCCCCGTTACACCGACAAACGAGATCGTCCATGTGTTTGTGCCCACGGCGATCAGCCTCGTTTCGTTGACTGCGACGCGGGGCCTCGACCTGGATGGCTATCCGATCGTCACCGTGGCCTGGGTGATTGCGAGTGAGTCCAATACGCTGGGATATCGCGTGCTGCGATCTGAGACCTCCGACCGAATGAGCGCCACCGTCGCTTCGAACGGCATCATCGCAGCCTATGGTGACGGCGGCACGTATGCGTGGGTAGATGCTGAGGCGTTGACCAGTCGAGGCTATTACTACTGGCTTGAGGAGATCGAGCTCGACGGTCAAACCGTGACCGACTACGGTCCGGCTTATGCGCCCCTGGTTCAGTCGTATCGATCGTATCTTCCCGCGATTCGATAGGCGCTGGTCGGCGGTCCGCGACAAACCTCGCGCGTCTCAAAAACGCGCGAGGTTTTGCTTTGCGCCCTATTGCAGGAAGCCGAATTCTGCCTACACTTGAGTTTGGGAAGTGTCGCGACTGCTCCCGAAGGCACCGTTCAAGTACTTGGCGCCAGGGGGGTGGGAATGCGGCATGTTAGGGGGAACATGTACAGAAATATCGGGACTTTCCGCAACGCAGCCTGCGCATCCAGTGTCGCGTCAGCCATGGGAGGGGCAACTTCGCCGTTGCCCAGACTGGCTGTTGCTGTTATCCTAACGTTCGCAATATGCCTCGGCACGCCGGGAATCTCAAGCGCCCGGCAACCACAAGAATTGCTGACGCCGGCAGGATCAGCGCCCGAGTTTGTCATGTCATCGCATGACGCGGCACTCGCGCCCATGTCGGCGCCTGTCGTCTCCGAGGATTCTGGCGCGCTCAATAGCCCGAGCGCGCCGGGCGTCTATGGGATAAGTGTCTTCGAGTTGGACGGAAATGCGGTGCCGTTCAACTTCACTGCGCCACCGACGGTGACACTGAGCGCAACTGACTGGTTCAGCGTCTACAACAAAACCCTGTCCCCAAGTCTCGCCCTGGCAAATATCACGAGTGTGGGCTTTCGCCTGGATGGCACGGGCTCAAACGAAGACATCTTCCAACCTGGGTCGAAGATCAACGATGAGCTGAGCGCATGGTCCTTTACCAGCGGTGGCGCTCCCGACAAGGGCGACCTGGTTAACTCGATGGGCGCCATCGCGGTGCATCCGGGCACGTTGACCGAGACCTTGGCCTATCTTGGCCTGTCACGGACGGACAACTCGGGGTCGACGTCGTACGGCTTTTGGCTGCTGCAACCCAGCGTCGTAATGTCCGGGGGCCAGCTTTTCATCTCCGGGACGAACACCTTGGCGACCCACAAGGTGAATGACCTGCTGGTGCTGTCAGATTTCTCAAACGGCGGCAGTGTGGACCGTATCCAGTTGTACCGCTGGAATGGCACGGGGACGACTTCCCTATTCGATCTGAATGGGGTGAACATCGCCGACTGCCGGAATGCGCCGGCCGACCCGATTGGATGCGGGCGCTCCAATACAGTGCCGATCAGCGTCACCTGGCCGTATTACAACAAAGGCGAGCCGGGCTTTACGAGCACCGTGCCCATTGGGCAGTTCTTCGAGACCGGGATCAACTTGACTCGGATTCTGGGAGGGAATCAGGGCTGCTATTCAAGCCTGGTGGCCTTCAGCAGCGCGTCGTTTTCGGACAGCTCGTCGCTGAAGGATTCGGTGTTGGCAAGTCTGCAGACGTGCGCGCAGATCGAGATGGTGAAGAGCGCGACGCCGCAATCAAAGGAAGGGGACGTGATCACCTACACGATCACGATGTCGAATCCGGGGGCGACCCTGATGCGGCTGCAGACCTTCTCGGACACGCTGGTGGGGAACCTGACGAATCTGGTGACATCGACGACGGCCTGCGGGGTGCTGACGCCGTTTGAGACCTGCTCGTTCAACTACGGATACACGGTGCCGGCTGGGGCCTTCGCAAATACGAACCCAATCACGAACGTGGCGTTTGCGGTGTATGTGCCGCCGAGCGGCCAGCAGTTCTCGCAGACGCTGGCGTCGGACGTGAATGTGGTGGAGCTGTTCAAACCGGGGATCGCGGTGACAAAGAGCGGCCCAACCTATGCGGTGCCTGGGCAGCTGGTGACCTACACTTTTAGTGTCCAGAACACGTCGCAGGTAAAGGTGGGGGCGGCGATCACCACTGCGCCGGCATTGGTGTTCACAACCACGGCGGACGGGATAGTGGTCACGGGTGGCATCGTCGACAGCGTTCTGGGGAATCTGAGCGCACCGGCGGCAGCGGCAGGATGCGACATGCTCAGTCACGGCGAGACGTGCATGTTTGAGGTGCCGACTACCTACAACAGCCTGGGCCTGCTGACCAACACGGTGGTGTTCACCTACCATCCGGC
>DMNR01000125.1:0-876 GCA_003452655.1 Actinomycetota bacterium
GCCCTTTGCGGCTGTCGCCAGCAGGTATGGGGCAGCGGAGAACAGGTGATCGCGAAGGTCCATGATCATGAGCTTCGGGCTCAGTGGCTTGCCAGTGTTCCAAGCGGGACACTGCGACTGGCAACGCCCGCACTCGGTGCAGGTGGCCATGTCGAGCAGGTCTTTCCACTTGAAGTCGTCAATGCGACCGACGCCGAACGTCGCATCGTCCGGCGGATCTTCGAAGTCAAGCGGCTTGCCGTCGGTGTAGATCGGCAGCAGCGGTCCGAGTGCATTCGGACGGCGTGAGTACATGACGTTGATCGGGGCGACGAAGATGTGCAGGTGCTTGCTGTGCAGAACGATCAACAGGAAGATCAGAATGACGCTGACGTGCGCCAGAACGAAGATGGTCTCGATCCACTCGTTGGCGGTGGCGCCCAACGGTTCCAGGATATTCGCGACCCAGTGTGAGGCGAACGCGCCGTTCATGTCGCCGAAGTTGTTGACCTTCGCGCCGCGGTACATCAGCAGCGTGAAGACAACCATGAAGATCATGAAGAGCACGAGCCATGCAGCGCCAGTGTGCGAGCCGAAGAACCGGGAGTAGCGGCCCTCCTTGGCGGGGTTGTTGCGCAGCCGAATGAGCGCGAAGATCACGATTCCGACGAGGACAAGACACGCGAAGAGGTCTTCGGCAAACAGGACGATCCACCATTGCCCGATGATCGGGAAGAAGAAGTTCTCGATGTAGAGCTCGCCGAAAGCTTCCACGACAGTGATTCCGAGGACAAGGAAGCCCCAGAATGCGAACACGTGGGCGATGCCGGGAACGGTCCAGGCGAGCAGTTTCTTCTGACCCAGGACCTCGACGGATTGCGTCTCGAAGATGGTGGC
>DMNR01000125.1:1212-5609 GCA_003452655.1 Actinomycetota bacterium
GCAATGATTGAACCGAGCACTGCTCGGAGCAACATCATTTGGTGCTCGTCCACCGGAACTCCTTATTAGGCGGGCATTTCCCTCGTCGCAGAATACGGCAGGGGTGAACGCTCGTTAGTTTCTGGTCGGCGCGTTGTGACGCGGATCGCGGAGATCGAAACTCTCGTGCGTGAGAAAAGCAGGCGTCAATCAGCCTTCGCCGTCGACTAACCACTTCCACGTCTGGCCTGCACTTGAGCAGGGGAATTAGGCCTTGGTCGGTTCGTTCCCGCCGACCAGCCAGTCCCATGTGGCGGCCGCATAGATGTCCCAGTTGGATTGCGGTCGGGCGAGCGCGGCATCACGCAATGCGGCATATGCATCGTCGTCGGTCAGCAATGTCCGCATCGCGTCAGCGACCTGTGTCAGATTGCGAGGGTCCACAGTAATTGCTCCGCCAGCGGCGGCAACTTCGGCCATAGCGCCGTAGTTCGAAGTGATCACAGGTGTTCCGACTGCCAGGGACTCCGCTATTGGCAGCCCGAAACCTTCAACCAGCGAGATATACATGGAGAAACGCGCGGCGCGGTATGCAGTCCATAGTAGGCCTTCGTCGGCCTTTCGAATGATCCGAACGGGTCGACCATTTGACCGGGCGCGTTCGATCTCGCGCGAAGTGATCTCGGCGTTCCAGGAATCCCAACCGATGAACGCGAGCTGGAATTGCATGCCTTCTCGCCAGAGTAGTTCGGCTGCCCGAATAGTCATGAGTTGGTTCTTTCTGGGCTCGAAGCTTCCGACCGACAGTACGAGCGGGAAGCCTGGAACCGAATCGAGCCGTTGGAGGTTCTGCTCGGCATCTTCCGGCTGGACTTCGTCGGCGCTGACCGGCAGCGGGTGGGCGTGAATCCTCTGGCCACCGAATCCCGCATTACTGAAGGCAGTCAACAGGCCCGTGAGGTCGCCTTTTACGGTGTGCGAAATCGTCGAGATTCGCTTGCAAGCTCGAAATGTCGGCGTGTAGTTCGGCATGCGCACTCTCATCTCGTCCGGGAATGTGTCCGGAAGTGAGAGGTAGATCGCGTCATAGAAGATGCCGGCCAGGTCATTGCCCGAGTACTCCCCAAGGCAAGCCAGAGCGCGGCTTCGGCCAGGCTGCGCCGTTGGTTCCGGGACCACGACCACCGTCTGCCAGGGGACTAGGATCGTGTGATCGATCTCGGCCGAAAGCTTGGACTGTTCGCGCGGAACGAAGTCCATGATGCGCCAGCGTTCATGCTCAGTCGGGGGTCGGAAGGCTCCGCTTGGATCCCACACAATCAGGCGAAGTGGCGCTCGATTTGCCCACCGAGGGACACATTCACGAACGACTCGGGGGATTCCTGTTTGGGCATCGCGGTGCGAGGTCGACGTCGCGTCTACAACTACGTCGGTCACGAGTTCCAGTTCGGCCGTTTGAGCCACGGTCGGTCGCCTACTTGAACTGTCGGCGAGGAGCTGCGCGAGTGCGGCTGGAGGCCCCGCTACTACTGACTCGGTTTGGAACGCCTGGAGTTCCTCGGTGGATGGATAGCGCGCAGCAACGGCGATATGGGTGAGCCACGCCAGGGAGCGATCCTCTATGTGCGAGTCCAGCAATGCCGCGAGCGCGTCGAGTGCTTCGGACAACTCTAAATCCGCATCCGCTGTGGGTCCGTCGAACGCGATCAAGACGGTCCTGATCCGAGAGATCAGCGCCGTGGTCATCGCCGTCGGGGTGGTTGAGCTATTCACCGTCCGCGTGGCCGCGACCATATTCGCAGCGTTCAAATTCGTCGGACTAGACTTCCGGCGGTTCTGTTTGAGACGGTGAGCGCGACGCCGGAGTGGCCCGGTGGCGCGCCACCAGGGTGATTGCTTGAAGGCTGCGAGCTCCGCCTGGGCCCGCTCGGCACGGAGTGTTTGCCGCTTCAGCTCGCGATCGTCTTTGGCTACTTTGAGCTGCGACTCAAAAGCGTCGGCGAGACCCACCGCCCATTTTGCTGGAAGTTTGTCGCTCAAGGAAATCCCTTCGCTCGCAGCCGCTGGAGGCGGGGCAATCCGATGTTGATTGCGGGTGATCGTAGCAGTCAGCGGGGAGCTCGAACAGGATCAACTTGGGGTTGAGATCTTGCCAAGGAAGCCATCGCAACCGGCCAATACGCAACTAGCTGGGCGTCCTTGAATCTACGGAGAAGGTTCCAAGCTGTTCCCAGGTTGTGCCCTCCGTGGACGTTGCGGGGCTGCGTTGCGCGGGGCCTGCCGAGTTTCGGACATTAGCAGGCGATCAACGCTTCGATCGGGCTTTCTGAAGCAATGCGCTTCCCGCACGTCGGGTACGCAAACGCTGTCGGCGGACCTTGATGCCCATCGGTCCGGCACTTGTTGTTGGCCGCTTGTTCCGAGCTGCCTCGATCTTTGCGTCGAAGGCCGCGACGGAATCTGCGTCCGCTTGCCTACCGCTGAAGATATGTCGGATGTTGTTGCGCTCAAGGAACTGCAAATAGCTGTCGAACCGCTGCTGTTGATTGGCATGGAATCCGGTGAAGTCGGCCTCGGCAAATAGCTCTCGGGCATCCACGTCGTCGGGGACGTTCTTGAGGAGGCGGTACGGGATTTCGTGGTAGTCCGCAAGTTCTCGGGTTCGCGAATCATGCGCGATCACGAAAGCGGGTGTCCCTGCCAGAAGCGAGGCAATGTTCCCGTGAATGCGGGAGCCGAAGGAGAAGTCCCGGGTGGCCAGCCACTTGGTCCATGTGGTCGGATCAACGAAGAAATCAGTCCTGCCCTCACGGAGCAAGAAGTCTTCTGAACGGTAGGGAATCTGCGTGCCGTGCTGATCTGCGTCGGGTGGTTCCTCGCCGTAGAGCACGGTCCGCAACGTCAGGATGTCCTGCGGCACATATCGAAGTCGTGGATAGCGGACGGTGTTGGCTGCGGATATTGGACCCATTTTGGGTAAGTACGGCGAGAGATTGAGCGTCACCAGCGACTCTGTCGTGACCTCACCAAAGTCTCGGATCTTGAGTTGGCCGTATTGGAACAGCGACGGGCATCCGATCACGGTGAGCTCATCATCGGAGTAGCCGATGCTGCGCAAGTAGTTGTAGGTGGTTTCGCCCCGGACACCGACTGAAGCTGACCGCTTGAGGACGGCGCGCATAAATCGATCGATATTGGCGCGAACTGGGTCGAGGCGCTCGGGGTCGTTCGACTCTGCGTTCATTTGGACACCAATGCCCACGATGACTACTGGAATCCTTAACTTCTCGATAAGCGCCGAGTAATGGTCTAGTGGCTGCACGAATGATGGCCGAAACGCGTTGGCGAGGGGAATGATGTACTGGTCGAACCGCTCGTTGATCTCCTCGGCGCGGGTGACGTTGGCTTCGGCGGCGTCAACCCGGATCTGCGCGCCTTCGGTCGAAACCACTCGATGCACAGCATGGCCAAAGATCGTGTTGCCGGAATTGCTGCGGATGAGGTTCTTTTGCGCCACCGCTGCCGGAGACACGTGTTTGGTCAGATCTCGTCGGGCTCCCAGCAGAATGCGGAGCGGTTTCGGCGAGGAAGCCTGCTGGTCGAGGCCTGAAGCCTCAAATCCGCCCGGTCCTGACGTCACTGGCACACGCTATCCCACAACATTCAGCGCGCTCGTGAGCCGCCAGAGCCAGGCCCTCTCTACAGAATTCAGCAAAGTTGAGCCAAATGGACTAAAGATTTCTCATGTAAGTGTTGACATATTCCATGAGCCTTGGCAGACTTGGGGCAGACAAATCCTCACGCTATCCCTCGAACTCAGTTGAAATCAGCAAATACCTCACCGGTTGGCTCAATAACGCTGTGTATTTCAGCCGCATGAACCAGCCATAGAAGAAGGAGCACCACAAATGGCACGAGCAGTAGGCATCGACCTCGGAACCACCAACTCCGTGGTTGCAGTACTCGAAGGTGGCGACCCAACGGTTATCGCCAACTCAGAAGGCGCCCGTACGACCCCCTCCATCGTGGCTTTCGCCAAGAACGGCGAAGTTCTCGTCGGCGAAGTCGCCAAGCGTCAAGCCGTTACCAACGTTGACCGCACGATCCGTTCCGTGAAGCGCCACATGGGCACCAACTGGGACCAAGAGATCGACGGTAAGAAGTACACCGCGCAGGAGATCAGCGCGCGCATCCTTGGCAAGCTCAAGCGTGACGCAGAGGCCTACCTCGGTGAAGACGTCGCCGACGCCGTGATCACGGTTCCGGCGTACTTCAATGACGCCGAGCGCCAGGCGACCAAGGAAGCCGGCGAGATCGCGGGACTCAACGTCCTTCGCATCATCAACGAGCCGACCGCGGCCGCGCTTGCATATGGGCTCGACAAGTCCGACGAAGAGCAGACGATCCTCGTGTTCGAC
>DMNR01000156.1 GCA_003452655.1 Actinomycetota bacterium
CATGGCGGGTATTGCACCGACGCCTTTCGATCCCATCTACGCAACAAACAAGACCGCAGTAGTGGGACTCGTTCGGTCATTCGGCCTCGCGTCAACCGCCGACAATGTCCGTACGAATGCGGTCTGCCCCGCCTTCGCTGAGACGCGAATACTGGGTCCGATGCGCCAGGGCCTCGTTGATGCTGGAGTGCCTCTCCTCAGTGTTGAGGAAGTCGTTGACGTGTACTTCGACGTGCTTTCCTCGCAAGGATCCGGTGAATGCTGGTTCGTGCAACCAGGACGCCCAAGCGTGCCTTTCACATTCCGTCGTGCGCCAGGTCCTCGTGCACCGGACGGGTCTATCGCCGCAGCCGCGGATCCGGATACCCAGTTCGAGATGGAGCGCAAAATCAGGGACGCGCAGTAGTCGTTTCCGGTGGGCTGTCGAGGTGCATCCCGCACCTTGCGTCCGACACGATGCAGCCATGAGCGAACCCATCGAGAGCTACGCCGTCATCGGAGACCTTCACACTGTCGCATTGGTCTCGAAGAGCGGTTCTATCGACTGGCTTTGCCTGCCACACTTCGACTCTGAAGCGTGCTTCGCGTCCATCTTGGGTGATGACAGCAACGGGCATTGGACCATCGCACCGACAAGCCGCATCGAGGCCGTGAGTCGGCGATACCGGCCGGACACATTGGTGCTGGAAACGGAAATCTCTAGCCAGCAAGGCATTATTCGCGTCACCGACTTCATGCCCATTCGCGAGCACACCTCGCACCACCTACCGGAAATCATCCGCGTCGTGGAAGGCCTTGAGGGGAACGTGGATGTCCACTCTGAGCTTTCACTTCGCTTTGACTACGGGCGCAGCAAGCCATTCGTACGCAAGTTGGAGGAGGGAATCCACGCGCTCGCCGGACCCGACGGCGTCGTAGTGGTCAGCCCGGCAGAGGTCAACCTCGACGATCACAAAGTCACCTGCGACATCACCGTCAAACCGGAAGAACGATACGTATTCCAGATCGTCTGGCACCGCTCCTGGGAGGAAACGCCGAGCGCCTCGGAGCATCAAGACGCCCTCGAGGAGACGACGAACCTTTGGCGCAAGTGGAGCGAGATCTGCACGTACGAGGGCAAAGCGCGCGAAGCGATCATGCGCTCGCTCATCACCCTGAAGTCGCTGACGTACTGGCCAAGCGGGGGGATCGTCGCTGCCCCGACTACGTCGCTGCCGGAATCAATCGGTGGGGAACGCAACTGGGACTACCGATACTGCTGGCTGCGAGATTCTTCGGTCACGCTGGAAGCACTGAATCGTTGCGGCTATCTGGAAGAGGCACAAGCGTTCCGTGATTGGCTGCTGCGAGCAGTCGCAGGCGACCCGTCGCAAATGCAGATCATGTACGGGATCAGCGGTGAACGACACTTGACCGAATCAACGGTCGATTGGCTTCCCGGGTACGAGAACTCAGCCCCAGTTCGGATTGGCAACGCGGCATCCGACCAGTTCCAACTCGACGTCTACGGCGAGGTGATGGATGCACAGGAATATGGCCGCGACAAGGGCATCGATGCGAATGAAGAAGCGTGGAGTCTGCAGCTGCAGTTCGCAGAGTTTGTCGAGAAGCATTGGCAAGAGCCCGACGATGGAATTTGGGAAGTTCGCGGGGGGCGCCAGCACTTCACCTACTCAAAGGTCATGGCATGGGTCGCGATCGACCGAACGGTCCAAGGCATCAAGAAGCATGGGCTTCCTGGCGATGCAGACCACTGGCAGGCACTCGCCGAGGTGATTCGTGC
This sequence comes from Actinomycetota bacterium, assembly GCA_003452655.1. Classification (GTDB taxonomy): domain Bacteria; phylum Actinomycetota; class Actinomycetes; order S36-B12; family UBA10799; genus UBA10799. The sequence goes on from DMNR01000156.1 coordinate 1,784, forward strand.
GGACATCCTTGAGAAGGGGGTCGATCCTGACCGCAACTGCTTCACTCAGTACTACGGGTCAAAGGCGATGGATGCATCGCTCCTCATGATTCCGCAGGTCGGCTTCCTGCCAATGGACGACGAGCGAATCATCAATACGATCCACGCAGTTGAAGAAGATCTTTCCGACAACGGATTTATTCTGCGGTACAAGGCGGAAGTCACCGATGACGGGCTCAAGGGATCCGAGGGAACCTTTATCATGTGTTCGTTCTGGCTGGTCGAATGCCTAGCGATGATCGGCGAGGTTCAGAAAGCGCAAATGCTCTTTGACCGCCTTCTGGACATTCGCAACGATGTAGGCCTGTTGAGCGAGGAATACGACACCGTCCACCACCGGATGTTGGGCAATATGCCACAAGCCTTCTCACATGTCGGACTCATCAACGCCGCGCTCGCCCTGCAGGACGCGGGTTCACCCGACGCGGCGTAGCTGCGACGGCGCCGAATGGCAAACCCGCAAGAATCTGTCTTATGTTCAGACCATGGCTGATCAACGCGAGTTCGCATCCTTCGAAGAGTTCTACCCGTTCTACCTGAGCCAGCACTCAAAGCCGGCGACCCGGGCTTGCCATGCGCTCGGAACGGGACTCGCCCTGGCCAATACCTTCAAAAGCCTGGCGTTCGGACCGCGCAAGCAGGTCTTGCTGTCTCCGGTCATCGGCTACGGTTTCGCCTGGTTCAGCCACTTTGTGATCGAAGGCAACAAGCCGGCCACGTTTGGCTACCCGGCGTATTCCTTCCGCGGTGACTTCACGATGATGCTTGATATGGCACGCGGTCGAAACGCGCAGCTGCAGGAAATCGCTGACGACTACCTCGCCATGATGGCCGCCGAAGAGCTCGCAGACGAAGCTGCCGAAGCCTTCGCCGCACATCCAGACCACACCCCGTCTCCGGGTACGACTCCGACTCAGCCGCCAAGTCCAACCCTGAATGGCAGTGCGGGTCCGGCCACGCAACCGGCATGACGTCGCAGCGTGAGCGCTGAGCCACACCTGACCGATGTCCTGATCACGTCGAGGCCTTTGGCCAACTACCTCGACTTCTTTGGATTGACGTCGGCAGACCTCGCTGGACAGCGGATTCTTGACTGCCCGGGCGGCGCTTCCAGCTTCACTGCGGAGGCACGCGCACTGGGTGCCGACTCGATTGCGCTCGACCCAACCTACGGGAAGGCGCCGACGGAATTCGCGGGTATAGGGCGGGACCAGATCGCACTCTCGGACGACTGGTTCCGGAGTAACCCGCAACTCTTTCTGCCTGCTGGTCGCGGAGACGCGAATATCTCCGCCATCATTGCTGCCCGCCACCACGCTCTCGACCTGTTCCTGTCCGATTACGAAAACGAACCGGAGCGCTACGTCGCCGGCCAACTGCCATTTTTGCCGTTCCCGGACGAGAGCTTCGATCTTGTGCTGAGCTCACACCTCTTGTTTACGTATGCCGATCGCTTCGATCGTGACTTTCACCTCGCGGGGATTCTGGAGTTGTTGCGCGTAAGTGCTGGTGAAGTTCGGATCTATCCCCTCAGTGACTACCTGGGAATCACCGCTCCCTGGTTCGACGACTTGATCGCCGAACTCAGGCACCTGGCAGTAGGCGTGACAATTGCGCCCGTCGTGTTCCGCGTGACGCGAAGCTGGACGACACAACTGATCCTCAAACCACAAACCCTCTAAACGCAGAGCGAGGACCAGTCCTAATCACCGCGACAGTGGTGTCGCCTCTGCGTCATCTTGGTTTGTCCCACGACCTGCGGTGACCTCCTGCTTGGGCTCACGCCCTTCGTGACTGACGCGAATCGCTGTCTTCACCGCGGCATAGGCCCCGGCGATGGCGGCAACTGCCCCGAATCCGGCGGCGACTGCGCCCAATACGGATGCGGCAGCGACCCCCCAGGACGCGACCTTCACGGGCCGGTAATCGATCTGCGATTCGATCCGATGGAGTGATTCGGCAAGCCTGACGTCAACGGCGTCTGCAATTGGGTGCTTCATTGCACCTACGCTACGGCGCGGGATGGCCAAAATGTCGGACCAGACACCTACTTTTTCCATATGCGCTTCCTCCACACCAGTGACTGGCACCTGGGCCGATCGCTGCATCAGCTCGACCTTGCCGAGGCGCAGCAGGATTTCGTGGCAGCGATCATCGAAGTTGTGATCGCTGAGGGAGTGGATTGCCTCTTGCTGGCGGGCGACGTCTTCGACCGAGCAGTTCCACCAGTTCATTCGGTCAAGCTCTTCACGCAGGCATTGGCAGATCTCAGCGAACACTGCACGGTCATCGTCATCGCGGGCAATCACGATTCGGCGGTCCGGTTGGGTTATGGGTCACCCCTGTTCCGCAGCGGGGTTCATGTGGTCACCAACGTCGAGAGCGTAGGTACACCGATCAGCCTTGCCAAGGATGACGTTT
>DMNR01000323.1 GCA_003452655.1 Actinomycetota bacterium
GCTGACATATGCGACAGGCTTTAGGCGCGTGGCATCACACGCTCATCTTCGCGGCCATCAGCGCGTCAATCGACTTGCGGTCACCGGCGATGTCCACGACGGCATAGTCCTTGCGGCCGAACGAGAACAACAGCAGTTCCTGTGCTGGACCGCTGACCGTGACGGTGGGGGACCCCGACGCGGCTTTCGCCGAGTTTGCCTCGGTTGGTGAATCTGCCGCGCCGTCCGTGCGTTCAAGAATGACGCCGACGGGAACATGGCGGTAGAAACCACGGGCGCGGCTCGACGTTATCTTCCACAGTGAATCGCTGAATTTTGATGGCAGCTTGCGTGGCTCCCACTCGGGTTCCGCGCGGCGAACGTCCTCAATATGAACGAAGTACTCGGTGGTATTCGCCATCGCATCGGCCTTGGGCAACGAGAAGACGGATAGCTTGGGTGGACCTGTGCGAATCGTCTGAATCATCTGCGACCAGGGCCTCGTAGCAGCCTTGTCCTGAATCCGATCGGTCCATTGCGCCATCGGTTTGAAGACGATTCCGGCGGCCGCGTCCGGGCGTGACTCGCGGACAATCAGGTGGGCCGCCAAATCGCGAGTGGTCCAGTCGCCACAGAGGGTCGGCGCATCGGGCCCGACTTCCTCGAGAAGACGACATAGCTCTTGACGCTCACGCTGGGCCCAGGTTGGCTGACTCATTCTCCTGAGCGTACGCGGGCCGCAGCGCGCGCGCTGCAGGCCGTCACTAGAAAGCCACACCAACCTGGCCTCGCAAGTCGCACGACACCGCAGATCCACACACGGCACAATGGCCGACATGACTGTGCCGTCCATCGATGACTTCCTCGCCGAACTCGACTTTGATGACGCTGGTCTCATTCCCGCGATCGCGCAGCAATGGGACACCGGTCAGGTGTTAATGATGGCCTGGATGAACAGTGACTCCGTGCGCATGACGCTGGAGTCCGGCCGAGCAACCTACTGGTCGCGGAGTCGAGGTGAGTTGTGGCGGAAGGGAGACACGTCAGGACACGTCCAAAGCGTGCGAAGTGTCTCGAGGGACTGCGATTCGGATGCCCTGCTCCTGCAGGTCGACCAGATTGGTCCGGCGTGCCACACCGGGCGGCGCTCCTGCTTCGATACGCAGACCGTTCAGGTTGACCTTCAGGGAGAAGCGCAATGACGCAAGGCAATGCGGCGCAGATCTACTCGCAGGTCGGTGGTTCAGTGTGCGGGCAGACCGTCCCAACTGCCGACGAGTTCGCCCAGGTGGCACTCGAGCGGCGGGTGGTTCCGGTTGTCCGCCGCCTCCTGGCCGATATGCATACCCCAGTCGGGCTCTACCGGAAGTTGGCTCGTAATGCTCCGGGCACCTTCCTGCTGGAATCCGCGGAAAACGGACGATCGTGGTCGCGGTATTCGTTCATCGGGGTTCGCTGCGCGGCGATGTTGACTGAACGCAACGGGCAAGCCGTCTGGGTCGGTGATGTGCCGGCTGATGTTGCCGCTGCGACCGCCGATGGGGACCCGCTTGCCGCGATGCGAGATGCGCTGGCGTTACTCCACACCGAAAGGATCCCAGGTCTGCCACCGCTGAACAGTGGGCTCGTCGGCATGATCAGCTACGACGCGGTTCGGCGCTGGGAACGACTGCCTGATTCCAACCCCACTGTCGTGGATGTCCCTGAGGTTGGCCTTTTGATGGCCACCGACCTTGCCGTTCTTGATCACTTCGATGGGTCCGTGTTGTTGATCGCGAACGCGATCGTTGATCCCGCCACCGTCGGCAATTCCTCGGCGCTCGCGCAGGCCCATGCCGATGCGGTCAGCCGTCTTGATGCAATGGCCGAGCGGCTCGCTGAACCTGTCGTCGATTCACTAGCGGTGTTCGATTCAGGTGCGGCCCCCCGCTATGAATCTGACACCACCGTGCAGGAGTATCACGAGAAGGTGGAGATTGCCCGCGAACACATCTACGCCGGAGATGCGTTCCAGATCGTGGTGTCGCAACGCTTTCAGACGCAGACCTCAGCCAGTGCGTTGGACGTGTACCGCGTGTTGCGCGTGAGCAACCCGAGTCCCTACATGTACTTGATCAAGTTCCCGACGCCAGAGTCCGCAGCGGCCGACAGGGACCAGCACAGTCCCGGCTTGGGGGTCGACACTGCGTTTGATGTCGTTGGGTCAAGCCCCGAAGCCCTGGTGAAGCTCGAAGACGGCAATGCCATGCTGCATCCGATCGCTGGTACACGGCCGCGCGGTTCCACCCCAGAGGCTGATCAACAGCTCGCCGAGGACCTGCTTGCCGATAGCAAGGAGCGAGCGGAACACCTGATGCTCGTCGACCTCGGCCGCAATGACTTAGGGCGCGTCAGCGAGCCAGGCTCGGTGGAAGTCGTCGAGTTCATGCAAATAGAGCGCTACTCACATGTGATGCACATCGTCTCCACGGTCACCAGTCACCTAGCCGAGGGCCAAACGGCCTACGACCTGCTTGCGGCAACTTTCCCTGCTGGCACGTTGTCCGGGGCGCCGAAGCCACGCGCCATGGAGATCATCGACAGTCTCGAGACCTCCCGGCGCGGGCTTTACGGCGGAATCGTCGGCTACCTCGATTTTGCCGGTGATATGGACACTGCCATCGCGATTCGAACTGCCGTACTGCGCGACTCGATCGCCTATGTGCAGGCTGGTGCTGGTCTCGTGGCTGACTCTGATGCTGCTACTGAACAGGCTGAATGTGAACACAAGGCGGCGGCGGTGCTGCGGGCAATCGCCGTAGCTGGGACCCTCAGCGATGTCGGCAATGAGTGAAGCGGCGGGATCGGTGCAATCGGGTGGGCGAAGCTACCTGATCACGCTGGTGGTGATTGTCGGTGCGGCGGTGGCGGTGCTGTGGAGTTTGGGTCAGCCATGGGTTTCGGGGACTTTTGACGCCGGATTCGGCGAAGAGTCCATATCTGTCATCGGGAATACCTTGTATCCGCTGTCGTCGACGGCGGCGTGGATCGCATTGGCGGCAGTCGTCGCGGTTGTTGCAACATCGGGAGTCGTGAGGCGAAGCGTCGGGCTGATCATCTCGGTCGCTGGAGTCGCCGTCATCGTCGGTCCGGTGTCATTCCTGCTCGCGAGCGAGGTCGAATTGGCAACGCGTTCAGCGTCAGTTGCCGCAATGTCGGCCTCCCGCACGGCTTACTGGGCTCTCACCCTCGTCGGCGGAATCGTGATATTCGGGGCTGGTCTGGTGGTCTGGGCGCGCGGCGGCAGTTGGCGCAAGCTGACGGGAAATCAGGCGGGATCTACCCCCGCCGAACCATCCGCTTGGGAGGCGCTGGATCGCGGCGAAGACCCGACGAGATAGCGAACACCCATACGTCAGCGGGTACGCTGCGGGACCCAGACTCGGGAGTTCTCACCGCGGTGCGCGCGCCGCCGTGGCTTCAACCGCCGCCTTGGTGCCAGAATACGACCCACATGTCCGGCACTGATACGTTCAATGCCACGTTCACACGCTGCACAGGAGGCATTACATGACCGAGGTCCAGACGCGCGATGAGTCCCAGATGCGCGATCCTGAAGAAGGTCGCACCCCTGCCGCCTGGACGGCTGTCACGATCATGTTGATCGCGTTCTGCGTGGGCACGCTCGGCGTGTGCATTGCCAAGCCGTGGATGTTTTGGCTCGGCATTGCGCTGATCATTGTTGGTGCGATCGTCGGCAAGGTAATGGCGATGATGGGGCTCGGGCAGTACCCAAAGGGTTCGTCCTAGCCGCCAGTGAACGAGTCGAATCGTGGGCTAGTCGTCGTCGCAGAGGATGAACCCGCCATCGCCGATTTGTTGTCGCTCTATCTGACTCGCGACGGTTATGCCGTCGAGGTGGTGGCGGATGGGCGCGACGCGCTCGAGGTGATCAGTTCTAAGTCCCCGGTGGCAGCGATTCTTGATGTTGGCCTCCCGACCATGGCAGGTACCGAGGTTTGCGCTGCCCTGCGGTCGGCCCAGAATTGGACGCCAATTCTTTTTTGTACCGCCCGCGATGATGAAATTGATCGGGTTCTTGGCCTTGAACTCGGAGCGGATGACTACATCACGAAACCCTTCAGCCCGCGCGAGGTTGTTGCTCGAGTCAAGGCAGTATTGCGGCGATCGGAAGCCCGTGAATCTGCCACCGAGGACATACTGTCGATGGGTGGTGTTGATGTGGACACCAACGCTCGTCGGGCGACTGTTCTCGGAAATGAGATTGAACTAACGCCCACCGAATTTGATCTGCTGGCGTACCTATTGCGCAATCCCGGGCGGGTCTTCAGTCGTGACCAGCTACTGACTGACGTCTGGGGCTACTCCAGTGCAGTTGGCTCGCGCACAGTCGATGTTCATGTCGCGCAACTGCGCAGCAAGCTTGAGCCTGTCTCTTATACACATCT
>DMNR01000321.1 GCA_003452655.1 Actinomycetota bacterium
CGTGCGGATGGCCGAGGTCGCGGGTCGCAACCTCTACTGGTGCGGCCGCTGTCAGCGCCGCCGCTGACTCGGCGTGGTGGAACCCGTGGCATTTGCCACGTTTCCGGGGCGCGTTGGTTGTGAGGCGCCCAAGCCGATCGACCGTATAGTTGCAGAACGGTCGGCTCAACGAGGGTGAGGGTAGTGGATCTCGTCAATTCCGTACTGTTGCACGCCCAAGCCCACCCTGATCGGCCGTGCTTCACGTGGCGCGAGCACACGCTGACGTACGGCGAGTTGGAGCTGCAGTCACGAAGGGTGGCGGGTCACTTAGATTCACGGTTGGGGAGGGACACGTCCCCCATTGTGGTGTTCGGACACAAGCACCCACTGATGCTCGTGTCCTTCCTGGGCGCCGTGCGGTCAGGAAGGGCCTACATCCCCGTCGACTCATCGTTCCCCGTCGATCGTGTCAATTCCATCGTCTCAGAGTCTGGGGCATCGCTGGTCCTGGCGGCTGGAACGGACATTCCTGCGGGGGTCACCGGCACCCATATCGATCTGCAAGCGCTTCAGGGGTGGGCTCGAACCGACCCCCCGCGGCCGATCGACTCGCCTGCCGGGGTTTCACTTGAGTCGCCCTTCTACATCATTTTCACCTCGGGGAGCACCGGTCGTCCCAAGGGAGTCCAGATCAGCCGGGACAGCCTCAACCGGTTCGCGGAGTGGGGCCTGACCCTCGTGCGGGCAACTCTGGACGACCCGGGCCTGGCCCCAGCGGTCTTCCTCAACCAGGCCCCATTCAGTTTTGACCTCTCGGTCATGGACCTGGCGATCGGGCTGGCCTCCGGGAGTTCCCTGGTCAGCGTTGACCGCGACCATGTCGCCCGCCTCGCAGACCTCTTCGACATGCTCGCGAAGAGTAGGGTTAACGTGTGGGTGTCCACTCCGTCTTTCGCTGACCTGTGCTTGAGTGACCAAGGGTTCAATCGAGAGCTGTTGCCCGAGGTCCGAGAGTTCCTCTTTTGCGGCGAGACGCTGTCCGTCACCACGGCCTCCGAGCTCAGTCGACGGTTCCCCCAGGCGAGGGTGGTCAACACTTACGGACCGACCGAATCGACGGTGGCCGTGACGTCCATCGTGGTGGATGAAGAGGTTCTGCGAGAGCATGCTGCGCTGCCGGTCGGAGCGGCCAAGCCAGGTACATCGATCTTCATCTGGGACGAAGAAGGCAACTCGGTCCCAGACGGGGAGCGCGGGGAGATCGTCATCGCAGGGGACACCGTGAGCCTCGGGTACTTCGGTCGGCCAGATCTCAACGAGAAGGCGTTCGGGATGATCTCGGGACCGCATGGCCCTTGGCGCTTCTACCGAACTGGAGATGCCGGGGTCCTTCGTGGGGGTGTCCTTCACTTCCTGGGCCGTCTCGACTTCCAAGTGAAGTTGCACGGCTACCGCATCGAGGTAGAGGACATCGAGGCGAATCTCCAGAGGCTTCCGGGGGTGCGCAGGGCAGTGGTCTTTCCCGTTGACAAGATCGGTCAACCGGGGGTGTACACGCACTTGGAGGCTGTCCTACAGGCCGATCGGGACGTGGACACGTCGCTGGCGACGATGGTGCGACTCAAGCGTCAGCTCAAGGAGTTCGTTCCCGAGTATATGGTCCCGAAGATCCTCCACATCGTGCGGGAGCTCCCCATGACAGCCAACGGGAAAGCCGATCGCAGGGCCGCTCGGGCACTTGTCTCATGACCCTGTTCGCAGACTTGCCGTTCTTCTTGTACCTGGTTGCGCTAACGGTGCCCGCCACCGTTCTGGGCTTGAGCGGACGATCCATTCGGAATTACGGGCTTTTCGCCTCTCTGCTGACTATCGCCATTGTCTTGGCTCCAACACGGCGGCAACTGATACTGTTGATCGGTTTCGTGGTGGGTCAACTTCTTCTTGCCACGGCGCATCTCTGGTTCATCCGGCATCGTGGGCGCAGCCACCCGTGGGAGCGACGAACTGTCGTGGTTGCGGCACTTGCGCCGCTCATCGTTGCCAAGCTGTCTGGGATTGTCAACTTCCCGAGCCTGGGCTTCCTCGGCGTCTCGTATCTGACTTTCCGCGCCGTCCAGGTGGTTCTGGAAATCTCGGACGGGCTGATCACACACCTACGTCCCCGTTCGTATGTGTATTTCATGACCTTCTTCCCGGTCCTCGCCGCGGGACCCATCGATAGATCTCGGCGATTCGATCAGGACGCGGAGAATCCGCCGACTCCGACCCAGTACGCCCGGCTGATGGGACAGGGCCTGTGGTTCCTCGTGTTAGGCGCTGGCTACAAGTTCGGACCGGGCGCGTGGTGTGAGTATGCACTTCGGACGCCGGAAGTCCTCCCCGGCGGTTGGTTGGGCTATATGTATGCCTACGGATTCCAGCTGTTCTTCGACTTCGGCGGCTATTCCTTGATGGCGGTGGGCGTGAGCTCTCTGTTCGGAATACGAACGCCTGTCAATTTCCGCATTCCGTTCCTCTCCGAATCGATCAAGGACTTCTGGAACAGGTGGCACGTCACTCTGTCCTTTTGGTTGCGCGATTACCTCTTCAGCCGCCTGACGATGGCCCTTATTCGCCGTAAGGTATTCTCCAACCGAGCCTCCAGCGCGCGGGTCGGCTTCCTGGTCAACATGTCCACGATGGGCCTGTGGCATGGAACAAAGCCACAGTTCATTTTGTATGGGGTTTACCACGGACTGCTCATGGTGATCAATGACGTCTACGAACGCAAGTCGAGCTTCCATGGCAAGAACCGAAAGGCGTTGTGGTATAGGATCGGGGCGATAGTCGTTACTGTCCACCTTGTTCTGTTCGGTTTTCTCATCTTCTCAGGCTACTTTCACGCGCCCTAGCCGCGCATATCACATCGAAAGGCCCCACTCATGACGATGTCACAGCATCAGCGAGCGGTTGTTCTCGAGCTCGTTGCCCAAGCATGCGGGTCGGAACAGGTTCTCGCAGAGCCAGACCTCGACCTTGTCGAGGCGGGGCTGCTCGATTCGCTGGCATTGGTGGAACTGCTAGTCGGAATTGAGGACCGGGTGGGAGTCGAGGTGCCCCCCACGGAGGTAGACCGATCCGAGTTGGCCTCCGTCAACCGAATTCTTGAGTTCGTTGATTCCCGACTGAGTCTGACGTGACGGTGGGTCGGCGCTCGGTGGCGATAGTTGCCGCGCTGCTTCTTTCTGTGAGCGTCATCATGTCCCCCTTGGGCGAGGCGGCGTTAGATCTATCGTCTCTGGGGCATACATGGAACGGTTATGCGCTTGCGCTTGCTCCCACGGTTCCGAATATGCGCGATAGCCATCGACTTGAGCTTGCCCGGGACAATCTCCCGGAGGGAGTTCGTATGCATTACGTGATGGGCTCCTCGGAGCTGAGTTCGTTGGCACCGCAGAATCCTGTGACGTGGCTTCCCTCTCACTCATCCGATTTTGTGGTCTTCTTGTCTGGAAGGGGGCATGTGCAGTCGCTGAGCCACGCCATCGAATTGGCCGCCGTTGCTCCCTTGTTGGCCTCCCCGAAGGTGACCCTCATCTTGTCCCCGCAATGGTTCGTCGAAGGGGGTGTTGGCGCAGAGGCGTTTATGGACGTCTTTTCGTACTCGTACTTTGAGGCCATGCTCGACAACCCACTTCTGTCATCGAGGACGAAGGAGAGGATTCTGGCCAGGGTGAAGTCGCTGGGCGGCCCTGAAC
>DMNR01000252.1 GCA_003452655.1 Actinomycetota bacterium
TTGGTGCTCGGCCATCTCCTCATCATGAACATCCTCGATGGCGGGGTGCACCGGATCAACTTCGCCTTCGTCGCTGGCCGTTGGGCGAGCCCGTTCTGGCAGATCTGGGACCTGTTGATGCTGTGGCTGGCAATGATTCACGGCTGCAACGGCCTTCGCACGATCATCAATGACTACGCGAGCAAAGAAGGCACCCGCCTGACACTCAAGGGCCTGCTGTACTGCGCAACCGTGCTCATCATCGCATTGGGCACTTTGGTGATCTTCACCTTCGATCCGAGCATCAGCTAAAGGGGCGATCAGAACACATGCAGGTCCATCGTTACGACGTCGTCATCGTCGGCGCAGGTGGCGCCGGAATGCGTGCCGCGCTCGAATCCGGCACGCGCGCCCGCACGGCGGTGCTCACCAAGCTTTACCCAACGCGATCGCACACCGGAGCCGCCCAGGGTGGCATGTGTGCAGCACTGGCGAACGTTGAGGAAGACAACTGGGAATGGCACACCTTCGACACCATTAAGGGTGGCGATTACCTGGTTGACCAGGACGCCGCCGAGGTCATGTGTAAAGAGGCAATCGACGCAGTGATCGACCTCGAGAACATGGGGCTGCCGTTCAACCGCACACCCGAAGGCAAGATTGACCAGCGACGTTTTGGTGGCCATACGCGCAATCACGGCGAAGCTGCCGTCCGTCGCGCTTGTTACGCCGCCGACCGCACGGGCCACATGATCCTGCAGACGCTCTATCAGAACTGCATCAAGCGCGGCATCGAGTTCTACAACGAGTTCTACGTCCTCGACCTCATCCTGGACCGCTCCGAGGGTGAACCAAAGGCAGCCGGCGTTGTGGCGTACGAGCTTGCCACCGGCGAAATCCACGTCTTCACCGCCAAGTCCGTCATCTTCGCCAGTGGCGGGTTCGGCAAGGTTTTCAAGACAACCTCCAACGCTCATACGTTGACCGGTGACGGAATGGCCATCGTGTACCGCAAGGGCTTGCCGCTTGAGGACATGGAGTTCTACCAATTCCATCCAACCGGCCTCGCTGGTCTTGGCGTGCTCCTTACTGAGGGCGCTCGTGGTGAGGGCGGCATCCTGCGCAACGTCGACGGCGAGCGATTCATGGAGCGCTACGCCCCCACAATCAAGGACCTCGCGCCACGAGACATGGTCAGCCGCGCCATGCTGCAGGAAGTCCGCGAAGGGCGCGGCGCTGGTCCGCACAAGGACTACGTCTACCTCGATTTGACTCACCTCCCCGCAGCGCAGATCGAAGAAAAGCTGCCGGATATCACCGAATTCGCCCGCACGTACCTCGGCGTCGACCCGGTCAGCGAACTTGTCCCGGTATTTCCCACAGCGCACTACGCAATGGGTGGCATCCCCACAAACATCGAGACCGAGGTTCTGCGCAACAACACTGACGTCGTTCCCGGCCTGTATGCCGCTGGTGAGTGCGCGTGCGTCTCGGTCCATGGCTCGAACCGCCTGGGCACCAACTCATTGCTGGACATCAATGTGTTCGGTCGGCGCGCTGGAATCGCGGCCGCCGAGTACGCATCGACAGCGGAGCAACCGCCACTACCCGAAGACGCGGCTGGGCACGTCGTGTCTCTCGTCGAGAACCTTCGTGACTCAACAGGCAACGAGCGGGTGTCGGAAATTCGCCGCGCGATGCAAGAAACGATGGACATGAACGCACAGGTCTATCGCACCGAGGAGACGCTGACCCAAGCACTTGCCGACATCAAGGGTCTCCAGGCCCGCTACCGCAATGTGGCGATCTCGGACAAAGGTCGCCGGTACAACACCGACCTTCTCGAAGCGATCGAACTTGGTTTCCTACTTGAGCTCGCCGAGGCACTGATCGTTGGCGCACTTGCCCGCAAAGAGTCTCGCGGTGGACATGCTCGCGAGGACTATCAAACACGTGACGACGAGAACTTCATGGTCCACACCATGGCGTATCGCGAAGAAGACGAAGAAGGTTTAGCCGAAGTCAGACTCGACTACAAGCCGGTCGTTGTGACCCGCTACCAGCCGATGGAGCGTAAGTACTGATGACTGCCACTGCGAGTGAGACCAGCGCAGCTGCGGGAGCGCTTGCCGCACCTGTTGCCACCGACGTCACCTTTAAGATCCTTCGCTTTAACCCTGAGGTCGACGAGGGCGCGCACTGGGAGGAGTTCGTTGTCTCCTGCTTCCCAACAGATCGAGTCCTGTCCGCACTCGAGAAGATCAAGGGCGAGCAGGACGGGTCGCTCACGTTCCGCCGCTCATGCGGACATGGCATCTGCGGATCCGATGCCATGCGCATCAACGGTCGCAACAGACTGGCCTGCAAGACCTTGATCAAGGATCTCAACACGAAGAAGCCCATCACCGTCGAAGCGCTCAAGGGGCTCCCTCAGGAGAAGGACCTCATCGTCGACATGGAGCCCTTCTTCAAGGCGTACCGCGAGGTCATGCCGTTTCTCATCACGGATGGTCACCCGCCCACCAAAGAGCGGATTCAGTCCGCCGAGGAACGCGCCATCTTCGATGACACCACCAAGTGCATTCTGTGCGCTGCGTGTACGACGTCGTGCCCAGTGTTCTGGAATGACGATCAGTACTTCGGTCCGCAGGCCATCATCGGGGCGCACCGCTTCATCTTCGACAGTCGCGATGCCGGTACGGCAGAGCGCCTTGAGATCTTGAACTCCCAAGATGGAGTCTGGCGCTGCCGCACGACTTTCAACTGCACCGAAGCGTGCCCGCGTGGCATCGAAATCACCGACGCAATTCGTCAGGTGAAGAAGGCCCTGTTGTCAGGACGCCCCTAGCCACACGGGCACTGCTACGACACGTCGTGACTACTTCACGACATTGATGTAGATCGTGTTGCTCTTCCACACGTTCTTTGCGCCGTCGACAACCTGGAATTGATAGGCCTGGTGCGCACCCGCCTTGCCGGACACGACGCGCATCGAGATGTCACCAGTGTTGGACACCGTTCGTTCCGCGGCGATCTTCTTACCGTCCTGGTACACGTAGACCTTCGAACCCTTGAGCGCCTTGTCGGTGGTTCCGTTGATCTTGAACTCGGTGCCAACCTTCGCCTGAGCAGGTCCACTGATTTTTGTTTCGGCACCGACCGGCGCCGGTGCGGTGGACGCCGAACTAGCCGACACAGGGGAAGGTGCCAGATCAACGGGGGCCGGTGCGGCCATAACGGCGGGTGCGGTCAACATGACTCCTGCGGCCGCCAGGGCAACTGCGGCTAGGTGCTTCTTCATCTCAGTCTCCGATCTCATTGATCCGGACTTCGGATCGATTGGGAACAGACCTGCCCCGATGACTCGAGCGCGAAACCCCAATTGAGTCCACACCGCTGGTGAACCGGTTAACCTCTAGTACCTAAGTACCTGTCGAGCCTGTTAGGCACCCGTCACACCAGCTTGACTACGCCACGTAGTCAATACGGATGAATTCATCGGCTCATCGGACGTTCAGCATCAAGATCGGATTTCGCCGGGTTATCGTTTCCGAGTGCGCATGAATTCCGACAACCTCGACCGCTATCGCAGCGGCTGGGTGTCAGTCAGCGCTCGAATCCTCGCTGCCCTCCTGATTGCGATCGTCGCACTGGTGGCTGGCGGTTCCATGGCCGCGGCTAAGAAGAACGACCCGCCGAAGCCCCCACCCGGTCCGCCCGTCGAATTTTCACCCCTCGCCGGTGCGACACCTCCACCGGAACTCGACGCGTACGCCTGGATCATCGCCGATGCACAGTCTGGCGAGATCCTGGCAGCGAAGGGCTCCCGTCATCGCCTCCCGCAGGCGAGTACCACCAAGGCGCTCACAGCGCTCACAGTAATTCCGCACCTGGACCCGAACTCCACCTATGTCGGACGCAAACAGGATGCGAATGCCGACGGCAGCCAAGTCGGCATCCAACCGGGCGCGAGCTACACCGTGATGGACCTGCTGCATGGATTAATGCTTCCGAGCGGCAATGACGCCGCAAGCGCTCTGGCGAATGCCAACGGCGGATGGGACAAGACCATCGCTGAAATGAATGCTGAGGCCGCCAAACTCGGAGCCAACGACACTGTGGTTCACAATCCAAGCGGCCTGGACTCGCCCGGGCACGTCAGTACGGCTTTGGATGAAGTCACGATCTTCCGAGCAGGCCTTGAGCTGCCGCTATTCCGCCAACTGGTCGGGACTCGTACGGCCAAGTTCCCTGGCGAGATGCCCCCACCCGGCAAGAAGCGCGAATCCTTCGAGATCGCGAATCAGGATCGGCTCCTGATGAAGGGCTACCCGGGAATCATCGGCGGCAAGACGGGATACACGACGAACGCGGGCCGCACGTTCGTAGGGGCCGCCGACCGGAATGGGCACACCCTGCTGATTTCGATCTTGCGGACTGAACAACACCTTGATGAAGCTGGCGCGAAGTTGCTGGACTGGGGATTCACGAACCTCGGTCGAGTGAATCCGCTTGGCAACCTTCCACAACCCGGCCAACGCGCAGATGAAACTGCCCGGGTGGCCTCGTCTGGTCAGGGAACTACCTCTGTCAATCCCGCCGGGAGCGACACCGCATCCCCATCCGATCCTCAAATCCTGGCGGCATCGGTAACAAGCCAAACGCCGAGCACAAGCGACCTACCGTGGCTGATGTACGCGTTGGTGGGGTTCCTAACGGTCCTGATCGTCGCCTCAGTCATCCGGGCCAGAGTGTTGATCAAACGGGGCAAATAGGCCTATTCCCGGGAACTTCGGGATCTAACCGTGACTACGTTCACAGAAACAATCTCCGCAACGTGACCTAGGGCCTTGAGCTTCACCAGCGGATCCTGCGAACATTGAATCAGGAGCGCAGAGCAACACGCGCTCGCGAGAAAAGGGGGGAAACACATGCAGGCAGCTATTGGTGATCGGGTCGCTGTGATCATTGAGTCCAGCGAGGACGCACCACGTGAAGCAACGGTGATTGACATTCGGGATTCAACCGAAGGCAGTCACTCCTACCTCGTTGAGTGGGCCGACAACGGACATCGTCAGTTGGTCGCACTTGGGCCAGGTAGCCGCATCGAAAAACGCTAGCCAGCCAATCGCTGACTAGAGCGCGACGAAACCGACGCGGTCGTAGACCGCACCCAGAGTTGCACTTGCGACGGCCCGCGCCTTCTCGGCGCCAAGATTCATCAGGCGACGTAATTCCGCCGGATCTTCCAGGAACTCATTGGTCTTGGCCTGGTAGTTGGTCGCAAACTCAACGACCGCGTCGGCAACGTCGACCTTCAGCGGGCCATACATCGATCCTTCGTAGTGGTGCTCAAGGTCGGGAATCGAACGGTTCGTGAGAACCGAAAGCATAGTGAGCAGGTTGGAAACACCTGGTTTGTTGACCGGATCGAATCTCACCACCGTCTCACTGTCAGTCACAGCAGACTTGATCTTCTTACTAATCTTCTTCGGGTCATCGAGCAACATCACACAACCCGTCGGCAGCGATTTGCTCATCTTCGACGTCGGATCCTGCAGATCTTTGATCTTCGCGGTGTCCTTAACGATGAGCGGCTCGGGCACCACAAAGGTCTCACCAAAGCGGGCATTAAATCGCTGTGCGAGCACCCGGGTCAATTCAAGATGTTGGCGCTGATCTTCACCCACCGGCACACCCGTAGCCTGGTAGATGAGAATGTCCGCGGCCATCAAGACCGGGTACGTGAACAGGCCGACAGTTGCTGCACCTGCGCCGTCACGCGCGGACTTGTCCTTAAACTGGGTCATCCGCGAAGCCTCGCCGTAGCCCGTCAGACAACTCAATACCCACGCCAGCTGAGCATGTTCTGGCACGTGACTCTGAACGAACAACACTGAACGGGTCGGATCGACTCCGCAGGCCAGTAGCTGCGCGAACGACACCAGGGTGCGGCGACGCAGTTCCGCCGGGTCGTAGTCAACAGTGATCGCATGCTGGTCGACCACCGTGTAAAAAGCTTCATGAGTGTCTTGAAGGTCAACCCAGCTTCGAAGGGCACCGAGGTAGTTGCCGATGTGGAAGGAATCCGCAGTTGGCTGGATTCCTGACAACACTCTGTCGGTATGCGCCATGGCGCTCATTCTGACAGTTCGCCGTCGTGATCGACAACATGCATTGGCACCACGCGAATCCGGGACGCCCGACGACCATCGAGCTCCATCACCTCCAGCTCCGCTCCGGGCGCACTGACTTTGTCTCCCACATTCGGGAGGCGCCCCAGTGTGGCCATGATGTAACCCGCGACGGTCTCGTACGGACCCTCCGGCAGCGCAATCGTCGTGTGCTCAGTGAACTCGTCGAGATTGTCCAAGCCATCAACGAGGACCTCGCCCGACAACCCAACGACCACCACCGATGAGCCGTCGCCCTCGTCGTACTCGTCTCGGATATCGCCAACGAGCTGTTCGACGAGATCCTCCATCGTGATGATCCCGGCAGTTCCGCCAAACTCATCGACCACGATTGCGAGGTGGAAGCTGTTATCTCGCATGAATTGCAGTGCGGGCAGCACCCGCTTGCTCCACGGGAATCGCGGGACTTCGCGAATTAGCTTCTCGACTTTGACATGGCTGCGAACGACGGCTGGGTTGAGCACATCGCGAACATGAACGAAACCGATGACGTCGTCAGCGGACCCGCGTACCACGGGATACCTTGAGTGGGGAAGCCTGATGACCTTCGCCGCAGCGGCAGAGATTGGCATCGCGTTGTCGAGAAACGCGACCTCAGTGCGAGGAATCATGACCTCTCGAAGATCGCGACCTCCTGCATCAAAGACATCGTCGATAAGTTCGCGTTCCGCCTGGGAGAACCCAGCATGTCCGGCGATGAGACGGCGCAACTCTTCATCGGACATGGCCTCTCGGCCCGTTGTTGGGTCGAGTCCGAGTATGCGAACGAGGAGGTTCGTCGATCCCGACAGCAACATGATGAACGGGCGAGAGATCTTCGCCAACCAATCAACCGGGGCGGCAACAGTTAGCGCCACACCCTCGGTGCGCTGCAGGGCGATGCGCTTGGGTACAAGCTCACCGAGAACCAGCGAGATGTAGGCAATCAGAATTGTCACGAGGATGAATGCGACGGATTCCGCGATGCTCTGACCTAGGCCCAAATCCTCTAGCACTGGCGCGAGGTAGGGAACGATTCGCGAAGCACCGTAACCGGCGGAAATGAATCCGGTGAAAGTAACTCCAACCTGGACCGCCGCGAGGAAGCGGTTTGGATTCGCCGTCAGCGCTGCGAGGCGAGCACCTCGCCGCCCCCTGGTATTCGCCAGGCGCGAAATTTGGCTTTCGCGCAGCGTGACCAACGCCGTCTCGGCAGCTGCAAAGAACCCACCGATGATCGAGAAGATCACAATGACGATCAGGCTAACGAGCGCATCATTCATGAAGTGCTGCCGAATCTCACGAGCACAGGCGCGTGATCACTCCACCGTTGCGCATAACTGTCGGCACGACCGACCTGCACGAACTCCAGGCCGCGCGCCAAGTCCGCATCTGCCAGCACGTAGTCGATGCGCCACCCTGAATCGTTGTCGAAGGCTTGGCCGCGCCACGACCACCAGGTGTACGGGCCCGCGACATCTCCGGCATACGCTCGCCCGACGTCGACCCAATCTGTCCGGAGCCACTTGGTGAGGTAGGCACGTTCGTCCTCAAGGAAGCCCGCCTTGTCACGATTTCCTCGCCAATTCTTGATGTCGAGTTCGGTGTGGGCAATGTTGAGATCACCACACACCACGACGTGTCCGCCAGCCTTCTTCGAGTTGATCCGCAACCTCTTCAAGCGGGCGGACATGGCATCGAGGAACCGGTACTTCTCGATCTGCCGACCAGTGTCGGCCTCTCCCGTGTGTACGTAGACGGATACGACCGTCACGGGACCAAGCGGCGTTCCAACTGTCGCCTCGATCCATCGGCCCGAATCAGCGAACTCAGCTTTGCCCACACCAACACGAGGCCGCAGTAGATCACCGTTCGACAAGATCGCCACACCATTGCGTCCGGCCGCACTCGCTTCGGTGTGGACGACATTCCAATGACCCAACCCGCAGTCCGCGAGGGTCTTGGCCAGCACTTCGTCGTTAGCGCGAACCTCCTGCAAGCAGATCACGTCGGCGCCGCAACCGGCCAGCCAAGCAAGATTGTCCCGTCGAGCGGCTGCGCGAATTCCATTGACGTTGGCGGTGGCTACGGTGAACACGTTGCGAATCTACCCTTTGTTCATGCGTTGACCGAACATCACTTGGCGGTGCGGCGGCGACCCCGATACGGTTGGCGACGACGAAGGGATGCAGATGACCTGCGCGCGCAAACACATTGTCATTACTGGAACGTCTTCGGGAATTGGCAAGGCCACAATGGAGGCTGCAGTCGCCGCGGGATTCCACGTCTTCGCCGGAGATCGGGCAAATGAATCAGCACGCGGGGGGACAGTCCCGGATGGCGAATCACTGACCAAGATTCACTTGGATATCACCAAAGCTGACGACATCGCCGCAGCAGTCGGACTGATCGACGGACACGTCGCAGATGCTGGAATCGACGGCCTGGCAAACATAGCTGGAATTGGGATTCCCGGGCCTCTGGAAACCATGCCGCTTGCGGACTTGCGGAGCTCGTTTGAGGTGGACTTCTTCGGCCAGATCGCGTTGACCCAACCTCTCATTCCGTTGATCCGCAAGGCACAGGGTCGGATCGTCTTCATCGGTTCGATCGTGGACCGTCTCACCATGCCGTTCTTCGGTGCCCTGGCAACCTCCAAGTCGGCTATCGCTGCCGCCAGCGACACCTTCCGCCAGGAGTTGGCACCATGGGGAATCGATGTGGTCCTGGTTGAACCGGGCTTCATCAGCACCGGCGCCGACAAGGCAACGAAGGCCCGAATCGATGCCTTGATCGAAAACTTCAGCCCCGACGCGGCCGAGTTGTATGGACAGATGTTCAAAGATGCCACCGACCGCGGCTACAAAACCCAGACCTCGGGGAGCTCTCCGGAAGGGGTAGCCGAGGTGATCATGGAAGCGGTCACGACCCGCCACCCAAAAGCTCACTACTTGACCGGTTCGAAGTCACACCTCGGCGCGGGACTCGCGGATCTCCCCCAGAAGCTCCAGGACAAGATCAAGCGGAAGGCATTTGACCTGCCGAAGCCCGGTTCGAAGTCGGACTGACAACGCATGAACTCTGATCAGCCGACGATCGAAGCGGACGTTGTCGTCATTGGGGCCGGACTTGCCGGACTTGCCGCGGCGCGAACCCTGACTTCGGCCGGCCTTAGCACCGTCGTCCTTGAGAAGCAGGAAGTCGTCGGCGGTCGCGTCCGAACGGATGTGGTCGACGGCTTCCGCCTCGATCACGGCTTCCAGCTCTACAACCCGGCATATCCGGAAGGAAGCCGCGTATTCGACTACCCCGGTCTTGACCTGCAAGCGTTCACCCGTGGCGCGATGGTCAGCATGCCGTCGCGCAATTGGCTGCTCGCCGATCCCCGGCACGAGCCTCGGGCAATGTGGCAAGCGATCCGATCACCGATTGGTTCGCTAGCCGCCAAGACTCGATTCGCCTGGTACGCGTTGGCTCGAGAGCGAATGACAGCGGCAGACGTGATCGGGCAGAACGATTGCACCGCGTTGGAAGCCCTGCGGACCGCGAGCATCGATGACGAACTGATCGATTCGATGATCCGACCCTTCTTGGCAGGTGTGTTCCTAGAGCCTGACCTGGTGACTTCGAGACGGTTCATGGACCTGGTCCTGCGTTCGTTCGTGCGCGGCACTCCGAGCGTGCCGGCAAAAGGTATGCAGGCCCTGCCGGAACAGCTGGCAGCAGCACTGCCGATGGGCACAGTCCGAACGTCGGTAGCGGTGTCAGCCATCACGGGCAACGGTCCCGTGCGGGTGTTCACCGCTGGCGACGAAACCGTGGCTCGCGCAGTGGTGATCGCAACCGATCCGCGCGCAGTGGGCTCGCTGGTCGATGGGT
This sequence comes from Actinomycetota bacterium, assembly GCA_003452655.1. GTDB lineage: Bacteria > Actinomycetota > Actinomycetes > S36-B12 > UBA10799 > UBA10799. Next base: position 10,032 of record DMNR01000252.1, read on the forward strand.
TCACTGCTCCCGCGATGAACTCGGTGACCACCTGGTATCACCGTGCATCACAATCTCCGCACGAGTTGTCAGGCGGCATCGGCGTCTTGGTAGTCGACGGACGTGGGCCGGGCAGAGTCGGCCCACTGGCCAATTCCGTGGTCATCAGCAATGCGGCCCGTTCTTACGCCCCGCCGGATACCGCCCTGGTGTCGAGCAGTGCGCTTGGGGTTCACGATTCACCGGCGGATGACGTTGCGGCCTTAGAGCACGCATCCACCTTGCACAGAGTGTCGACACGAGGCTGGGAACTGGTGGGGAAGTTCGTAATTGAGGACGCACTGCCCGCAACACCGGCTCCCCTCAACGTCCGCAAGGAAGTTCGGCTCGGCGAGGGTCGGTACGTCGCGGGCGACCATCGGGATACCCCCAGCATCCAGGGAGCACTCGTCAGTGGCCGACGAACGGCCCAAGCGGTGATCGCGGATCTAGCGGGCGCTTGAACGCGGACCCATCCAGACCGCACTTCCTGGTGGCGGTCCGCGTGCCTAGAAATGTCAGACCCCCTGCCTAGCCTTGCCACATGTCAGCAGTCGACAGGGTCAGCGAATCCCACCCACACCTCGCGGCGCTAGATCCATCGAGGCTTATTGCTGCCGCAATCTCCAGCCAACCATCAGGTGAACTTCTGAGCCTGCTGTCCGAGCTGGACCCTTGGTCGCTGTCAGCATCAGATCAGCTTGACCTGGTGGTCGCCCTAGATCGCCACAGTTCGTGGATTAGTGCTCTTGGCGCCCAGGCCCTGGCCGCGGTCGCCGGGCCGATGCCTGAGGAGTCTGCCGAAGACGTCGATCCGTTTCAGGTGATTGACCCTGTTCGTGACGAAGTTGCCGCAGCCCTGCGCATCGCCTCTTCCACGGCCGCCGGACGTATCGCAGTTGCCCGCGACCTCGACACTCGACTTGTGGCAACCGCACGCCTCCTGGCCGCGGGGCAGCTCAGCTATGCCAAGGCGCTCGTCTTGCACTCGGAGTGCGAACGACTGACTGATCAGCACGCACACACCGTCGAGGCTGCCGTCCTTGGCCGCGCGGTCCACCAAACGCCCGGCCAGTTGCGGCGCAGCACACGCCGCGCTGCATTGCGAGTCTCGCCGCTGACGGTCGCCGATGAGGTCGAGGAGGAGTACGCGCGCAGGGAGGTTCGGATGTACCCCGCCGGGTCCGTCATGGTCACGATCGAGGCGACCCTTCCCGCGCCAGATGGCATCGCGGTGTGGAATACCCTAACTGCCTGCGCTCTGGCAGATTCCCAGCCTGGTGACCAACGCACCCTCGATCACAAGCGAGCAGACGCCCTCACAAGGTGGGCCGTCGATGCCGCCGATAGGCCAGGACTGCCAACCCACCATCGGCGTCGATGCCTCGAGACCCACGTCGCTATCGATCTCCAGACTCTCCTCGGACTCGCGGATAATCCAGGAGAGCTAGAGGGCTTCGGCCCGATTCCTGCGCAGGTTGCTCGCAGTCTCGCTGCGGACTCCACCTGGCGACGTCTCGTCACCGACCCTGTCAATGGCCACCTACTCGACTACGGCTCGACCGTCTACCCCCCACCGGCCCCCTTGCGGGAATACCTTCTGGTACGAGATCAAACCTGCCGTTTCCCGGGCTGCTCACAACCGGCAATACGGACCGACCTTGACCACACTGAGGCCTTCACAGGAGATGATCGCGGTGGGGCAACATCGGCGAGCAACCTTCATTGCCTGTGCCGAAGGCACCATCGACTCAAGACCCACCATCAGTGGAAGGTCACAGCTGAACCTGGCGCCCGATTGCGCTGGACGAGTCCGCGTGGCAGGTCCTACAAGACGGATCCGCCACCAGTTGTGGAGTCTCGCGCACCGCTTGACCTATCGCGATCAACATCAGTCGAGGCGTCATTCGCGCTGCGACTGGTAGCAGTCGGTTGCCGATTGAGGGCCTAGCCGCAGCTCCGCAAAGGACCAATCGGTCAGTACTTCTTGAGACTCACTTGCGCAATGACGCCAGGGCCAGCCGCGTTCACCGCAGTGATCTGCACGGCAAACCGAAGCTTCTTCTTCCGGGTGACAGAGGCCTTCGTCGAACCAGTGGACTTCCACGCCACCCACGTCTTGCCGCCGTTCTTGGAAACTCGGTACCTGTAGCCGGTCACCGCAGCACCGCCGTTGTTGGCAGGAGCGCGCCACGACAGATTGGCCTTCGCCTTTGAGTACTTCGCCTTGAGCGAACCAACGACTCCGGGGGCAGTCGGCTGTGGCGTGGGAGTAACAGGTGGTTCGACAACGGGCGGCGGGATCGCCGGGGCCTGTGGCGTGACCGGTTGCGAATTAGCTGACTCCGCGCTGGTCCCTTCGGAATTGGTGGCATCGACGGTGAACCTGTACGAGGTGCCATTCGTTAGACCTGACACGGAACAAGAGGTCGCGGCTGACGCAGGCGTAATCGATGACGTTGAGCAACCAACACCAGGCATGACTACGGGGACGGCACCTTGGTAAGTCCGCACGGTGTAAGCAGTGATCGTGGCACCGCCGCTTGAAGGTGCTACCCACGAGACCGAGACGGACTGGTTCCCGGGCGTACCGCTCGGTGCAGTGGGGGTAGAGGGCGCACCCACCGGCATTGTCAATGGCGACGTCCCGGCGGCGCTCGTGCCGTCGGAGTTCGTTGCCGTGACTTTGAAGGTGTACGCAGTGCCGTTGGTGAGGCCCGACACTGTGCATTGGGGCGTGGCGGCGGTCGGTGCGACTGACGATGTCGAACACAGCTTTCCCGATTGGAGCGACTGCCCAACGTAGGCCTGAGCGGTGTATCCGGTAATCGTTGAACCATTGTCATCTGGGGCTGTCCATGCCACATCAACGCTACCGCTATGAGGCGTTGCGGTGATTGCCGAAGGCACCCCCGGAACCAATCCGGTGGTCACTGAATCAGCATTCAAGATGCCAGTTCCGCAGTGGTTCAGCGTGGCATCGGGGTCACAGGTGTCGGCAGGGAACGCCTTCACATACGTCTTGATCCTGGCCTCAACCTGCGCCGGGGTTAGTACAGGGAACCGCGACTTCATGAGCGCAGCGAGCCCTGCGACGTGAGGCGCAGCCTGGCTCGTTCCGGACATGTACTTGTAGGTGTCAGCCAGCGGTCCTTGCAGCCCCGTGTTTGACGTCGAGGCGATGTCGTCGCCCGGCGCCGATACGTCGATCCCGGCACCATAGTTAGAGAAACTTGCGCGCTTGCCGTCTTCACGGATCGCACCCACGGCAATCAGATTGTCACAGCCTGCGGGGGCAGCACCCGCAACATCAATCGTGCTATTCCCCGCGGATGCAATCACGGTTGTGCCATTGGCAACGGCAGTGTCGATGGCAGTTTGGTACGCGTTGTCACAAGCATGAACCCCACCGAGAGACATGTTGATCACGTCCGCCGGATTGGCATTGACGGGCACGCCCGAAACGGTGCCCCCCGAAGCCCACACGATTCCATCTACGATGTCACTGGAGTACCCACCGCATCGCCCGAGGACCCGGACGGGCTGAACCTTGACCCCTGGCGCAACTGCCGCGATACCTACCGCGTTGTCAGTTGCCGCATTGATCGTTCCCGTGACATGCATTCCGTGCCAACTGCTGGGCTTAGCCGTGCAACCGGGCGCGAGCACCGTCAAGCCACCGTCAAGGGCATCCTGGGTCACACCATCGCCGGGGTCTGTCGGGTCTGCATCGCGAGCATCTCCATCGTTGGCAATGAGGGTGTTAGAAATCATGTCGTAACCCGGCACCTGCTTAGCGGCATCAAGATCCGCATGCGTCTGGATTCCCGTGTCGAGTACTGCAACCACCACGGACGAAGACCCAGTCGTCGTCGCCCACACGTCCGGGGCGTCTATTCCGTACGTACCGTTCAGACCCCACATCACCGGCTCAGTGGCGTAGTAGTGGTCGTTCGGGCTGGTCGCCGAGGAAGGTGCAACATCCGTTGTCGGCTGCACAATGTAGTCCGGCTCTGCGTACTTGACTCGCGGATCGGACGTCAGTTCAGCGGCGGCGCTGCGAGCTTCCGCCTGCGTCAACGGTTCGGAAAGTTCGACTGTGCGCAGACCCAGGCTCATCTTGCGGCCCGGCTCAAGATCGACTCCCTCGACCGAGCTGTCGCCAGTGGCGACCCCCGGAGCTTCAGTCGCTGCAATTCCCGGTTCGTACTTCACGATCAACTGCGTGACTGGGAGCTCAGGAGCAGCAGGCGCGGGGACCTCGACAGCTGACGGTTCGGGGGAATCTGCGGCGGCGGAAGAGAGTGGGGCGGCCCAGGAAAGCGCCACCACGGCGATCACCGCGCAAAGGCCCCGCTTCCGCATGGTCCAACCCTTCTGATGTCGCCGTTTCCAGACAGCGCCCATGGTGAACACGCGAACATCTGCCTTTAGTGTCGGCGGAAAACCACTTTCAGCCCAGCGGAATCACCCGGATTGCCTAACTGCGAACCGGTACGCAACCCCCTCGACTGCCACCATGGCGAGCATGGATTCAAGTGACGTTCGGATTGCGCTCATTGGTTACGGTCTCGCAGGATCGGTATTCCATGCCCCATTGATCTCGACCACACCTGGAATGCAGTTGGCCGCAATTGTCACGGGCAACGCGGATCGCGTCGATCTTGCGCGCCGGATGCATCCAGGTACCGA